>JALZVC010000048.1 GCA_023301205.1 Flavobacteriaceae bacterium | reverse complement strand
ACAGACGAGTTTTTACCTAATAATGATTTTGAAAAAGAAGTTACCCATACTTTTTCTGATGACATAGGTATCGTTGAGATTACATCTCCAGGGGATTCTGAACCACTTGGTTTAAAAACTATTACTGTTGTTGTCGAAAACTTTGGTGGAATTGACCAATCTAATTTTGATGTAACATACAGTTTTAATGGAGATGCACCAGTCGCTGAACAAGTAACAGGCGTTACGCTAGCACTAGGAGAACAAACAACATTTAATTTTGCTACACAAGTCAATTTTGACAGTACTGGAGCATTTACTATAGATGCTAGTACAAATTTAACAGCAGACCAAGACACTTCTAATGACACACTAACTAAAAATATACTGATAACTTCTTGTTTACCAACAGCAACTGGAGGAAATGGGGGTGTTGGTTGTTCTGTAGACGGTATTAAAAGATTTGTTTTAAATACTATTATTGCAGATAACGGTCAAGATGGATGTAACACTGAACCAGAAGATGGCCCAAATGGTTATGCTGATAGAACAAACCTATCTACCGACTTGAGTAATCAAGCTGGAGGAAATGTACATAACTTGAGAGCACAGACCAATTGGGACGATGGTGTAGGTGTAGAAGTTTTATCTGCTTGGGTAGATTTTAATGATAACGCTATTTTTGAACCGTCAGAACAATTAATTGCAGGAGTGGCCTTTCAAGTAGTTGACACCCTTGATGATTTTGAATTAATTATACCTGAAGGTAGCCCATTAGGACCTCACGTTTTAAGAGTTAAAGCAATAGATGGATCTGCTACAGGAGATATCAATAATCCTTGTACCGACTATGATTTTGGAGAAACACATGATTATACTGTTAATATTGTATCTGTTTTAGGTACTGATGTAAATCAATTACCAGATTCAGACTTAATTGTTGAGTCTATTGACAATAGAAATTTCGATATCACTTTAACTACTCAAGTGGATAGTAATATTTATGTTGCTGTCTATTCCCCACTAGGTCAAGAACTTAAATACAAAAAAGTAAGAAAAGATGGTGATGCATTTAAGTTAGCACTAAATATGGAAGCTGTTCCTGCAGGTGTTTATTTTGTAAAACTAATTGCAATAGATCAAAACACCTTTAGAACGGCTAGAATCCTAGTGAAGTAATAAAAAAATCAATAACTTAATACAATAATTAATGGGTTTCTACAGCAATGTAGAAACCCATTAATTTTGTAAAAAACTCAAATTGTAAGACACATATACGCAGTCAAAGCAAAACAACATAAAAATCAAAAAAATAATTTAAATAACTGTAAGATCACGAGGTGTTGATAAAGAAAAACCCCTTAACTGCTCCAACTTAAAATCAGAATACAGACAATAACCCACCTTTTGTTAATTTAGAAAAACACCATTAGATACAATATCTTAAAAAAAATCATAAGTTAGATATTAATTCTTATTCATAAAATGAAAGATTCAATATATTCACAAAACGAAGTCAACAGCTATCAAATCAATTGGAGCTTAATTAATCATCAACCTATTTAGCATACCTTACTTATAAAGGCTATTTATTTAACGTAAAATTAGATACCATCGTTACATTCCTTTCACCAAAAAAAAATGGAAGATAGATACTAACTTCTGAAATATTAAAAACCGATACAAGGTTTTTTTTAATGGAAATCAAAATTAGAAGCTGAATTAATATAAATTTACAAAACAATCTATCACTAAAAAAAATATTTTTATGAGCAAGAAAAAGGATCTGAACACAAGAAAATGTGAAGAGTTTGATTTAATCTGTGTGGGTGGCGGTATAATGAGCGCAACTCTAGCACTATTAGCAAAGATTTTAAAACCAGAATTAAAAGTGTGTATTTTAGAACGTTTGGGAGACGTTGCCCAAGAGAGTTCTTCTGCCTGGAACAATGCAGGTACAGGGCACTCTGCATTATGTGAATTGAATTATACACCACAAAATGAAGATGGCTCGGTTAATATTAATAAAGCAATAGATATTTGCACCCAATTTGAAATATCTAAGCAGTTCTGGTCCTACCTTGTAGCACAAGGGCTTATTGAGAATCCAGAAACTTTTATTACTGGCGTGCCTCATCATAGTTGGGTAGCTGGAGAAGATAATGCTAAGTATCTTGAAGAACGCTTTAAAACCATGAAGGAACATTTTATGTTTGACAGCATAGATTTTACTAGAGACATTGAGAAAATGAAAGAATGGTTTCCAATAATGATGGCCGATAGAAGTACAGCCGAAATTATGGCTGCTTCTAGAATTGACCGTGGTGCAGAAATGAATTTTGGATCACTCACTAAACACTTATATCACATTTTAGAAACAAAATATGACACTAAAGTTGTATGCTATAAGGAGGTTTTAGATGCAGATTGTGATCCAGAGCTAGATTGGACCCTAAAAGTTAAAGATGTAAAAACACATGTTATAGAAAATTATGATGCAGAGCATGTATTTATTGGAGCTGGAGGTGCTAGTTTATTATTATTACAAAAAATTGACATTAAAGCGAAAGAAGGATATGGCGGTTTCCCTATAAGTGGCCAATGGTTAGTTTGTAAAAATCGAGATATCGTAGAACAACACAACGCTAAAGTTTACAGCAAAGCTGGTATTGGAGATCCACCAATGTCAGTACCGCATTTAGACACTCGTTTTATTGACGGTAAACGCGAATTACTATTTGGACCCTTTGCAGGATTCAGCCCTAAATTTCTAAAAAAAGGATCACCTTTAGACTTAATACATTCTTTAAAATTTAAAAACCTACAATCTATGTGGGGTGTATTCTGGCATAATCTACCCTTAACTGAATATTTAATAAAGCAAATATCCATGTCTTTTGAAGATAGAATGAATGCATTACGTGCTTTTGTGAAAGACGCTAAGAATGAAGATTGGGAAATAATGGTGGCTGGCCAGCGCGTTCAAACTATTAAAAAAGACACTTTTGAAGGTGGAGTACTAGAATTTGGAACTGAGATTGTAAGTAGTAGTAATGGTAAAGTAACTTGCCTTTTAGGAGCATCACCAGGAGCATCTACTTCCGTAAAAATTATGTTAGATGTATTAAATCACGCTTTTCCAGATCTAGTTAACTGTGAAGAAAACCAACCTTTATTAAATGAACTCGTGCCTTTTTATCACAACGATGTAGATGAAGCATTTTTTAACAAACACTTAAAAAGGGCTTCTGAAACACTAGGCATTGGCTATAAATAAGAATCTATTACCTCGAGTAACATTAAAGTCTAGGACATTATTTACTTATAATGAAAGTGGAACAAATGAATTAGCGATTAACGTTTGCGTTAACTGCTAATTTTATAAACAAGAGAATAAATTATATATTTTTACAGCAATTGTGATATTTAAGCGCCTACTACAAATAGCCCCTTCTATTCCTTTTTATAGTTTTTCCTGTTCTTATTTCGGGATTAGGTAGTTATGGTCCATCGAAAACTCATGAAGCAAGAATTACAAAAATGCACAATGTACTATAACAACTAATATATGAAATAAGCATGGTCGTGCATAAATAAACTTTTCTTTTTACCTTTAAAAAAAGTCTGAACCTATGAGCAAATATACAATTCACGTTGACGATCAAGATTTTATCGTTGAGACCGATGATTTATCAACATTTAATATGCATAAAATAGCTGCTACTAATTTTCACGTTTTAAAAGACAGTCGCGCTTTTGATGTAAAATTAGTAAGTGAAAACATGCTCAAAAAAAAGATGACTGTTTCAATTAACGGCAATCCTTATGATGTGAAAATTGATGATGTCTTTGATATTATGGTTGCAGAAATGGGCCTTCTAGAAAAAACGGAAGCGACATCTAATAATGTTAATGCACCGATGCCAGGACACATTATTGATATTATGATAAAACCAGGCGATACCATTGAAGATGGCACTCCCCTATTTATTCTTTCAGCAATGAAAATGGAAAACGTAATCCTATCTGATGGTAAAGGAGTGGTGAAATCTATTGAAGCAAAAGTAAATGACGCCGTTGTAAAAGGTCAATTGATTATTGAAATGGAAGCCTAGTTTTCCTAATACATCTTGAAAAGAAATAAATTGCCATTTTGCGCTTCGCTATTCATCAGATAAGTGCAGAATTAAATAATAAAAAGCATGAAAAAAATACTAATAGCTAACCGAGGAGAAATTGCGATTAGAGTGATGAAAACAGCGCAAAAAATGGGTATCAAAACCGTTGCAGTTTATTCTGAAGCTGATCGAGGAGCGCCTCACGTTCGTTTTGCTGACGAAGCTGTTTTATTAGGACCTGCGCCATCATCAGAGTCCTATCTCATGATGGAAAAAGTCATTCGAGCAGCTAAAGATACAGAGGCAGATGCCATACATCCAGGGTACGGATTTTTAAGTGAGAATGCCATATTTGCTGATTTAGTTGAAAAGGCGGGGATTACTTTTGTTGGCCCTAAACCTTATGCAATAAAAGTGATGGGTAACAAACTAGCCGCCAAAGAAGCGGTAAGTGATTACGATATCCCTATGGTTCCTGGTATTGAAGAAGCGATTACAGACGTTGCTTTGGCAAAAAAAGTAGCAAAGGAGATTGGTTTCCCTATTTTAATAAAAGCTGCTGCAGGTGGTGGTGGAAAAGGAATGCGTGTAGTTGAAAACGTTGAAGAATTACCTGAACAAATGGATAGAGCAATTAGTGAGGCCAAAGCGTCTTTTGGAGATGGTTCCGTTTTTATTGAAAAATATGTAAGTTCTCCAAGGCATATAGAGATACAAGTACTTGCAGACACGCACGGAAATATAGTACATCTTTTTGAACGAGAATGTAGCGTACAAAGACGCCACCAAAAAGTGGTAGAAGAAGCTCCTTCTGCTGTACTTACCCCAGAAATAAGAAAGTCTATGGGTGAAGCAGCTGTTAAGGTGGCTAAAGCTTGTGATTATGTAGGAGCAGGTACCGTAGAGTTTTTACTAGACGAACATAAAAACTTTTACTTCCTTGAGATGAACACCCGCTTACAGGTGGAACATCCTGTTTCAGAAATTATTACAGGCATCGATCTCGTAGAACAACAAATTAAAGTAGCTCGAGGCGAAAAACTTGCATTTACCCAAGATGATTTATCTATAAGAGGACATGCTATAGAAGTTAGAGTCTATGCAGAAGACCCGCTTGAAAACTTTATGCCTAGTATCGGTACATTGTCTACCTATCAGCCTCCCGTGGGTGCAGGCATTCGTGTAGATGATGGTTTTGAGGAAGGTATGGAAGTGCCTATTTATTATGACCCTATGATTTCTAAGTTGATTTCCTATGGCAAAAACAGAGAAGAAGCTATTCAATTAATGATCAAAGCTATTGACAATTATCACGTAGAGGGTATTGCGACGACACTTCCCTTTGGTAAATTTGTCTGTGAACATGAAGCCTTTACATCAGGTAACTTTGACACGCATTTTGTAAAAAATTATTACGCTCCAGAAATGCTAGAGCAACAATATGAACAAGAGCGAAAAGTAGCAGCTATGGTTGGATTACAATTGTATCTAGAAAACCAAAAAACAGTAAAAACTCCAGTAGCCACTTCTTCAAACTGGGAAAAAAGAAGTAAGTAAGCATATACATTTTTAACAGAAGCAATGAAAGATAAAAAGCAGATACTCACAGAAAAATTAAATCTTGCCCATTTAGGTGGAGGTCAAGAGCGGATTGAAAAACAACACGCTAAAGGTAAATTAACCGCAAGAGAACGTTTACATTTTCTTCTTGACGAAGGTTCTTTTGAAGAGATGGGCGCTTTAGTTACACATCGCACCAACGATTTTGGAATGGAAAAACAATTGTTTTATGGAGATGGTGTGGTTACAGGATACGGCACAATAGACGGAAGACAAGTATGCGTATATGCGCAAGACTTTACTGTTTTTGGAGGAGCCCTTTCTGAAACACACGCTGAAAAAATCTGCAAAGTGATGGACTTAGCCATGAAAATTGGCGTTCCTATCATCGGACTAAATGATAGTGGTGGTGCTCGAATACAAGAAGGGGTTCGTTCTTTAGGTGGTTATGCAGATATCTTTCATAGAAACGTGATGGCTTCTGGAGTAGTACCTCAAATATCGGCCATTATGGGACCTTGTGCTGGTGGCGCAGTCTACTCACCTGCGATGACAGATTTTACTTTAATGGTCGAGAACTCAAGTTATATGTTTGTAACAGGACCTAATGTGGTAAAAACAGTGACAAACGAGATTGTAACAGCTGAAGAATTAGGAGGTGCTTCCACGCACGCTACAAAGTCTGGTGTAACACATCTCACGGCAGGAAATGATATTCAATGTATTAACCAAATTAAACAAATGGTGAGCTATATGCCTCAAAACAATGAGGATAAACCTGCTGACACCCCTTTTGAATTAGGAGAAGAAATTCGTGAAGAATTAGAAAATATCGTTCCGCAAAATGCAAATCAGCCATATGACATGCGACGTGTTATCAATGAAATTATTGATGCAGATTCATTCTTTGAGATCCATAAAGACTATGCAGATAATATTGTAGTAGGTTTTGCACGATTAGCTGGAAAAAGTATTGGAATCATAGCAAACCAACCTATTAGTTTAGCTGGGGTTTTAGATGTTGATAGCTCTAAAAAAGCAGCACGTTTTACACGTTTCTGTGATTGTTTTAATATTCCGTTACTAGTATTGGTAGATGTACCTGGATTTCTTCCTGGAACAGATCAAGAATGGAATGCCATTATAACCAATGGTGCTAAATTATTATATGCGCTAAGCGAAGCAACTGTACCAAAAATTACTGTAATTACTAGAAAAGCTTATGGTGGAGCTTACGACGTGATGAATTCAAAGCATATAGGTGCAGATATGAATTACGCTTGGCCAGGTGCAGAGATTGCAGTTATGGGCGCTAAAGGAGCCAGTGAAATTATTTTTAGAAAGGAGATTATGTCTGCCGACGACCCTGCTGTCAAATTAGCAGAAAAAGAAGCTGAATATGCTGAAAAATTTGCAAATCCATATAGTGCTGCAGCAAGAGGTTTTATAGATGAAGTAATTGCTCCAAAAGATACCCGAAGAAAACTAATAAAAGCTTTTGTTACGCTTCAAAACAAAGTGGCGACTTTACCTAAGAAGAAACACGGAAATATACCTTTGTAGTGGTTTTCGTGCGCCTTAATTACTGACTTGCAGTCATATGTAAGCTTCCCCTAACTAGAACTGTTTAAATTTCTACTATTATCAAATTTATTGTTTTTAATTCTAATGGAGCTAGCTCCATTAGAATTATTTTTTACGTATTCTATGTGAATTCCCTTTAACAATATGAAAAGTCTATTAAATGACCCTTTGACAATCTTTCATTTGATATTATAAAATTCCGCCAAACATAACATGACAAAATATAAATGCAAATACTGACAAAATAATACCAAATAAGAATATATTAAAGGATTTACGTAGCATCTTAAATTTACGATCAATAGTCTTTCCTAGATAATACGTGTCTTTTGCTATGGTTGTATATAACTCATCACCTTCATTCATTAAATTAGTAACCATACTTACATATTCTTCTTCTTCCATTTTTTGAAAGTTACCATAAAACATTACGTTTTTTGAATCATTTTCTCCGTGAACCAATTCTGGACGCGTTGCAAAAATAGCAAAAGCAATAGATCCCAGATTAGTAAATAATATCAATATTATAGGATATAGAAGATGTGGGTCTGTGCCTAATTGCCCCATTACAGTACCTAATATTAACGATAAAATTAAGGCGTTGATAGAAATTAATATATTAGATTTTGTGTCTATCATCGTATTTAAGGTGTATTGATTTTTAGATAATAACCTAAATAAAGTTTCAGTACCTCGCTCTGCCCGCGGTTCCACTTTCGCTAATTTTTTCTTTAGTTCTTTTAGTTTATCCTTATCAATTTTAAGTTCTGACATAAGATATTTGTCTTCTTCCGTTATTTTTGTTTTTTTACTCATAGTAAGCTGTTGTATATAAGGTGTTGTGAACTGGGTTCATTATTAATTTTATTTGTAACGTACTTGTTTTTTTGATTAGCATCAATAATTCTACCCTTTACGGTATCATCTAATTGAAGTTTTAGTATGGTTTTTAACTTTACAGCTATTTTTTTGTCTAGTATAGGAGTGATAACTTCAATTCTATGGTCTAAGTTACGTGTCATCCAATCTGCAGAACCGATATACATTTTTTCCTTTCCGCCATTCGCAAATATATAAACTCTACCATGTTCTAAAAAGCGATCTACAATACTGGTAACAATGATATTTTCACTTTGCCCTTCAATTCCAGAAATCAAACAACAGATGCCTCTAATTAACAATCTAATCTTAACCCCAGCATTATTTGCTTTGTAGAGCAGCTTTATCATCTTTTCATCTTGAAGACTATTAAGCTTTAGTGTGATATAAGCTTCTTTCCCTGCTTCTGAAAATGCTATTTCATTGTTAATTAACTCTTCAAAATTTGATCTTGTTGTGAAAGGCGATACAAGCAATTGCTTTGTCTTAGGAATAATAAGTTTGCGTTCTAGAACTTGAAATACTTGTAATAATTCAGCAGTTATTTTTTTGTTCGCGGTCATTAAACCAAAATCCGTATATATTTTAGAAGTTTTCTCATTAAAATTACCAGTCCCAATGTAGGCGTAACTTTTAGCTTCCTCATTTTCAACCCTCTGTATATAAAGTATTTTTGAATGCACTTTGATTCCGGGATAACTATACATAACACTAGCTCCATTTTCTTCTAACTGCTTGCCCCATTTGATATTATTTTCTTCATCAAAACGTGCTTTGGTTTCAATAAATACACATACATCTTTTCCATTTTGGACGGCTAACAATAAAGCTTTTGCGACAGAAGAGTCTTCAGAAACTCTATATAGAGTCATTTTAATTTGCTTTACACAAGGATCTGTAGCGGCAGTTTGAACAAGCTCTAAAACACTGTCATATGATTCGTATGGAAAACATAACAAATGATCTCTTTTATCTATTATTTTAAAAATATTCTTCTTAGCTTTAAGTTTCTTATGTTTAATAGGCGGAAGTTCTTTGAAGTATAATGCTGCATTATCAATTTTAGGAAAACCAAAAAAATCTCTAAAATTATGATAAGTACCTCCTTTTATTAAATCGGTTTCATTAATATCTAAAGCAACTTCAATAGCTCTTAACAGTTCTTCAGGCATCAACATATCTACCAATGCCCTAGTCACTTGTCCTGTTTGCCTATTAGGCAGTGCCTCTTTTATTTTATTAAGTAAATCTCCAGAATACTCATTATCTATATATAGCTCTGCATCTCTTGAAACCTTAATAGAATAAAACTCAGTTTTAAACTGATCTTTTAAGTTAAGCCTTAGTACGTCATCAATAAATAACACACTCAATTTCTCATCATTAGAAGGTATCTCTAGAAATCTAGAGGCACTTCCACTAATTTTAATCCAAATCAAAGAATCATCTTCTAATTGACCAACAAGATACAGTGCTTCATTTTCCAGAAACGTGTGCTCCGTATTAATCATTGGTTCAAAAAGATGTTTTACACTTTCATAATATTTTTTCACAAAAGCTGTTTCCTCATCATTTAATCCTTCGGTATTTTTTAAAAAAATATTTTCTTTTTCTAAAGCTGGTATAAGTTTTTTATAAAATATTTTTCCAAATTCTTTTTGTTGAAGATCTACTTGCTTCTTTATTTTTGCCAGCAGCCTATTGGGCTTGGTAATCAGCTTTTTTCTTAAAGGCTTATCAAGCTCCTTTATTTTTCTAATTTCAGAAACACGCACCTTAAAAAACTCGTCTAAGTTTGAAGAAAATATAGCCAAAAATTTTAATTTCTCAAGTAAGGGATTTCTTTTATCTGATGCTTCTTGAAGTACGCGATGGTTAAATCTTAACCATGATAAATCTCTGTTGTAATATTGCTTGCTGTTTAATGCCATAGTATTAAATCTTTAATCGTAACCCTGTTCTTAAGTAAAGTTCATTCGTGTTATCTAATTCCTTAATATTGTCCTTATTCTCATCTCTAAAATTTACCGAATTGCTAATGATATAAGAAGACCTTGCAAAAAATTGAATATGTTTAGTGACATGAAACTCATATTGCAAACCTGATAATAGTAAAGACATATTTATACTCTCTGCTTCAACAGTATTATCGATGAGGAAGCCAGGTTGTATATTAGAAGTAAAACCATCAATTTCTGCATATAATTTTATCCTATGCTTACTAGAAACAAAGTATTGTAAATTTGTTTTAGGGATTCCAATATTGTAAGACCATTTGTCTTTAAACTTTCTATAATAGCTAATAAACGGTAATGGAAAATTAAAACCACGGTTTTCTGAGTATGAAACACCTACTATAAGTCTCCAAGGTTTTTTCACGTCTGGATCTTTTCTTTTATCTTTAATAAAAACGACGTCACTAGAGATTGTCACATCTTTAAGCCTTAATTCATTTGATGTTAAATTAGAGCTAAACCCTGGAGTTAATCTCGCTCCTAAACGCCAATCATTTTTTAAAGGGGTAGTATAACCAAAGTTAACGTCTAATAACTGAAAGTCCCTAATATCTTCTCTATCAAAAGAAGGGTTGTCATCTGTAGTAAGCTGAATATTAGAATAATCAAGGCCTAATAATAAAAAGGTACCTTCCTTTTTTAATTTTATGGGAAAATTGAACAATCCGCGTACACGGGTAAACTCAACATCAGAATTGCCTGCTGGAAGTATGGTGTAGTCTATTCTAGCCAAGTCGCTTAATTGAGCATACGCTATAGAGCTAAAAAGAAACAAAACTACTAGAATCTTTAATTTCATATTTAATATTTAATATTTTTTATAATTTAAGTTGCCCATCTGTACAATCAAATTTTAAAAAATTATCAGGTAAAAAAATTGCATTACTAATATAATCAGCTTTAAAAACTGAATAAACCGCTTTATCTGGTAAATTAATAAATTACGAAATTGTAGCTCCTTGGTTTTGAGTTACCACATATTTCATTTGATCTACACCAATAAATACTTTGTAATGATTTGTAAAAAAATAACACAAGCTAAAATTAGTTTAAGAAATTGTCATTCGTTTTGGATTAATATAAACTATATGATACCCTTTAGTTTATCTTAAAAAACTAAATCATTTTGTGTGAAATTGTAATTTCACTTTCTAAATGTTATATCTGAATTAGAAAAAAACATCTTTTAATCATAAATAATTTTTAAACAACATCGACAATACAATTATCGGTTTTTTTATTTATAGATTTTTTTCACAAACTTACCTATACTTAAACCTTGAACAATAATAGAAAATATCACAACGACATATGTTATATGCAATATCAATTCTCCAGACAATGTATCACTCAAACTTAATGCTAGCGCAATAGAAATACCACCACGTAATCCTCCCCAAGTTAAAACAGCTATTGTCTTAATAGGCTTTGTCTCTTGATGTTTTAATAATGAATACGGTAGAAACACAGAGATAAATCGTGCTAGAAGTACAATTATAATCGCAGTAATACCTAATACAATATAACTTGTATTAAAATTTAATAAGTGAATGGCAAGTCCTATTAGTACAAATAGAATTCCATTAAAAACATCATCTAGAATCTCCCAGAAAGAGTTTATTGCTTTTTGAACTGCACTTTTATCTTCATTCACGTGAATTTTATTCCCTATTACTAATCCAGCTACTACCATTGCTAGTGGTGCCGATGTATGCAACATAAATGCCCCAGCGGTTCCACCCATTACAACAGCAAGACTTATCATTACTGCCAATTGCGGATTATCGTTTAATGATTGTATGCATTTTAGTCCTATAAAACCAACAACTAATCCAAATACGATACCTCCTACTGCTTCTTCTAAAAACAATGTGCCAATTTCAATTCCTATTTCTGAAGTATTATGCTCACCTGTTGCGGTCGCAATTAATAAAATTCCAGAAAAAACGACAACACCAATACCGTCATTAAACAATGATTCACCTTCTATTTTTATACCTAAACTTTTAGCAATATTAGCCTTTTTTAAAATTGCC
>JALZVC010000047.1 GCA_023301205.1 Flavobacteriaceae bacterium | reverse complement strand
AAATGAAGTGCTTAATGTAGGTAGCGATATAGAAATGACCATTTTAGAGTTAGCAGAAGAAGTGATAAAAGCGGCTAATTCTAAGTCTGTGATTACTCATTTACCAGCATTAAAAGAAGGAGATATGACACGAAGGTGTCCAGATACGACTAAAATGAAAAATTTATTAGATCGAGATTTATTATCCTTAGATGAAGGTTTAAAGAAACTAATGGACCATTATGCGCGTAGGTAGTAATCCAGAGAAAGACAATATTAAAATTGACATAGAAAGCTACCACAGAGTAGTAATCCCTGTGTATATACCTAATCTCAAGGAAGATTACTTTAAGGATGGATTAGTCATATTAAAAATGTGCTTAGAATCGTTGATTTCTACAGTACATAAAAAAACAAGAATCTCGATAATAAATAATGGATGTTGCGATGAGGTAATTGATTACCTAAATCAATGCTATGATAATCATGTGATTATTGATCAATTACTACATTCAAAAATTAATTTAGGAAAAGTAAATGCGCTTTATAGTGCTATAAAAAGCAATTTAGAACCACTAATCACTATATCAGATTCAGATGTGATGTTTTTGCCATTATGGCAACAAAAGGTAGAGCAAATACATGCAAATTTTCCTGAAGCTGGATTGGTCTCACCTGTCCCAAGTAGCACTGCCTACAGGAGTCCATTTAATAACAGCACGCTTTTTTATGGTTTTTTTAAAGGCCGAATTAAAGCAACGTCAGTTATAGAACCAGATGGAATGATCAAGTTTCAAGAAAGCATTGGGCGTGTTATGTATAATGCGGCTCATTTAGAAAAATATTTAACGATATCAAATAAGAAATCTGAGGCAGTAATTGGAAGTGGTCATTTTATAGCCACCTTAAAAGCTGAGGTTTTTAGACATGCTCCCTTGGCGATATGTGAGGCTAAAATTGTGGGAGGTAGTGAGAATAATTATATAGATATCCCTAATGATGAAGGAGGTTTTTTAAGGCTATCTACAAAAGGTAATTATGCCTACCATCTAGGGAATAAAGCAGAAGATTGGATGCAGGAGACACTAAATAAAAATAGTTTAACATTTAAAAAAGCGACATTAACGTCTTTACCTAAGGCTGTTTCAATTCCTAAATATGGATATTTTATAGGAATTGTATTGCGGAAAATATTTTTAAATAAATTAAAAAAATCCTACCTAAAAAGAAAAGGTATCAAAGAACAATATTAATTGAGTGATTTGTGTACCATACTCGTTTCAAATACTCCTTTACCAGCTGAAAAGATAGGTAGTTGGACTACTAGGATAGACCATTTTAATAAAAATAATTCCATCTTCGACTTTATATTGTCACCAAGCACTTTAGACGAAAAATATGTTTATTGTGAGAAACGAAATTTTATCACTTGGAAACCTTTCTTTCGCAAAACCTTGCTAAGATATTGGGTAGCTAGAGACTTTTTAAGAAGGATTAAGGCATTGTCCAAGTCATACAAGAGTATTACTATCGTGGTTATGGATGATTTCCATCTGTTAGAAGCCATTGCTGCATTGAAAAATCGACTGAATATACCTATTAAGTTGATTTATTCATTTCATGGATTTGAACTTAAGCTATCCCAAGAACTACAGAAAAGTGTAGATAGGGTTTTGTTTTTAACGCAGTTAGGTTTTGAGCAAAGTAAAAAAAAATCGGGAGGGTTTTTGCCAGAAGCATTTGTAGTAGGTAATGCCGTAGATTCATCAAAATTCTATTTGCCTAATGATCAAATAAAACAAAAGCTAAGAACTAATTTAGGAATTGAAAAAGAAGAAACTGTTTTTATTTGGATGGCGAATGATCGTCCTATAAAAGGGTTGGAAATGTTTAGGAGACTCGCCGAGTTCTATGTTAAAAAAAATAATCCTTACACCTTTTTGGTTATAGGGAATAAACAAACTTATAGTGACACATACTGTACCTATCTAGGAAAGATACCTAATAATAAGCTAAGGTCATATCTACAAGTTGGAGACTATTATCTTTTTACGGCACTCACTAAAGAAGGTTTTGGCTTATCTTTAATTGAGGCTTATAAATGTGGAAATTTTGTACTTGCGCCTTCCACAGGGGCCATACCTGAGGTATTAAATAATTTACCTAATCATTTGCTCATGGATGCACCAAATGATTTTGAAGCATGGAAAAGAACCATAGATAAAGCGGTACGTCTAGAGCATAAAAAGCCAAATCCATTATTTATCAATGAGATTTGGACGTATGAGGCATGGGAACAAATTTTTTTAAATGCAATTACTTATAACCTATGAAAATCATTAACAAACTAAAAGAATTTGGAAGGCTTAATTTATATATCAATAAGGTGCAACGAAATACGTATGACACGTTAGCGTCGTTATTATTACACCGTCTTTTCCCGGATTCAACAGTATTGCCTTTTTCTCCTTTTTCACTTAATCCGAATACCATTTTACATGCAATTAATGACATTCAAGTTAATCAACGTAAATCTGTTATTGAATTTGGATCAGGTGTTTCAACGCTAATCATGGCCAAATTTATAAAAAGTAATGGGCTTACTGTCCGTATTCTTAGTGTAGATCATAATCATGAATGGTCAGGATATATAGAAAAAGAACTAATTAAGCACGATTGTTTAGATATAGTAGAACTGGTTGTAGCACCATTGATTACAGGTGAATGGGGTCAGTATTCTGGCTCGTGGTATGATCAAGAAATTATAAAAAAGACAATGGCAGAAAGAACCTTTGATATGTTAATTGTTGATGGTCCAAGTGCTGGTAAAAATGCACAGATACGATTTCCTGCATTGCCTTTTGTTATAGAAGCCTTAGATGATAATTTTATTATATTTCTAGATGATATAAGAAGAGCAGGAGAGAATGAAATTTTAAATAAATGGAAGGAGATATTTACGCGTGCAAATAAACCAATAGTTGTAAATAAGGATAGCCAGAAAGTCTATGCAGTTATCAAATCTGAAGGTGGGTTTTCAACAAATCCTATGACCTATTAATTTTAATTAGTGATAATTTCATCTTGAAAAAAGAATGAAATTTTTGCAATACAGTATCTAACAAAAAAATACTATAGTATCTTTAACCTTTATCATTTTAAAATCTAAGATATATGCTCACCATTGCCGAAATAGGTCAAGCACACGATGGCAGTCTAGGAATGCTTCACGCATATATCGATGCTGTTTCAAAAGCCGGTGTTGACGCTATAAAATTTCAGACCCATATTGCTGCTGCAGAAAGCAGCACTCAAGAGCCTTTTAGAGTTCATTTTTCAAAACAAGATAAAACACGTTTTGACTATTGGAAACGTATGGAGTTTACCCAAGCGCAATGGATTGAGATTGGAGCACATTGTAAAGAGGTAGGGTTGCAATTTATAAGTAGCCCCTTTAGTAACGCTGCAGTAGATATTTTAGAAAAAGCAAATGTTGCCGTATACAAAATAGGCAGTGGCGAGGTCACTAATTTGTTATTGCTTAAAAAAGTAGTGGCAACGGGCAAGCCTATTATCATCTCTAGCGGGATGAGTTCGTTTGCAGAACTTGACAAAACCGTAGCTTTTTTAAAAGAAAACAATGCTTCGTTTAGCATTTTACAATGCACCACCAGCTATCCCACACAATCCGAACAATACGGTTTAAATGTAATCCGTGAATTAAAAGAAAGGTATCAAGTGCCAGTAGGGTTTTCAGATCATTCTGCCACCATAGCTGCTGGTATTGCTGCCACAGCAATGGGTGCCGAAATAGTAGAGTTTCATGTAGTTTTTGATAAAAAGCAATTTGGTCCAGACGTTTCTTCGTCGTTAACAATGGAAGAAACAAGCGCATTAATAAAAGGCATTAAAGCGATTGAAATAGCGCTAGCAAACCCAATAGATAAAACAGATAATTCTCAGTTTACAGAATTGAAACAAATCTTTGAAAAGTCATTAGCGGTAAATAAAGACCTTCCAGTAGGGCATATTCTTACTTTTGAAGATCTAGAAGCTAAAAAACCAAAAGGCTATGGCCTTGATGCCGCTACATTTAAAGAAGTAGTAGGAAAAAAATTAAAGCATAAGATGGCACAATGGGATTTTTTAAATAACGATGATATAACCTAATGAGTACTAAAAGGAAAATATGTGCGGTAATTACTGCCCGACCTTCGTATAGTAGAGTACGCACTTTATTGCAAGCCATTAAAGAGCATCCATCGCTTGAATTGCAATTGGTGGTCGCAGGTTCTGCTTTATTAGATAGATATGGAAACGCGGTATCATTTATAGAGAATGACGGTTTTACCATAGATGAAAAAGTCTTTATGGTACTGGAAGGAGAAAATAAAACAGCAATGGCAAAAACTACGGGTCTAGGTGTTATGGAGTTAGCAAATGTGTTTTATAACCTAGCGCCAGATGCGGTACTTACCATTGCAGATCGGTTTGAAACCATTGCAACCTCCATTGCCGCTGCGTATCAAAACATCCCTTTAATTCATTTACAAGGAGGTGAAGTCACAGGTAATATTGATGAGAAAGTACGTCATGCAAATACAAAACTAGCAGATATTCATTTTGTGACTTCTGAAGACGCAAAAGAACGAGTGATTAAATTAGGGGAAGATCCTGCGTATGTATTTAATACGGGATGTCCTTCTATTGATATTGCTTCGGAAGTAAAAGAGAATCCTACTATGGATTTTGACCCTTTTGTAAAGTACGGAGGGGTGGGTGCACATTTTAATATTTCAGAAGACTATATAGTTGTAATGCAACATCCAGTAACCACAGAGTATAGTGAGGCAAAAGAAGATGTATTAAAAACGTTACGAGTAATTGATGCTTTGCAAATACCAACGTTTTGGTTTTGGCCTAATGTAGATGCCGGAGCAGATGGCACAAGTAATGGAATACGAAGCTATCGTGAAAAACACAATCCTAAAAATATTCGGTTTTTTAAAAATATGGAGCCTAATGATTTTTTAAAATTGCTAATGAATAGTAAATGTCTTACAGGGAATAGTAGTGTGGGTATCCGGGAGTGTTCCTATTTAGGAGTGCCAGTTGTAAATATTGGAACGCGACAAAATAGAAGACTAAGAGGAGAGAATGTTGTTGATGTGTCTTATGATGAAGTTGCTATTAAAGATGCTATACAAAGTCAAGTAAGTAACTCAAAAGACTTAAAAAGCACGATTTATGGAGATGGAAATAGTGGGGCTGAAATAGCAGAAATATTAGCTAAAATTGAATTACGCTTTCATAAAACAATTACGTATTAATGCGAATATTAGGAATCATACCAGCCCGAGGCGGAAGCAAAGGGATTCCGCATAAAAACAGAAAGTTATTAGGCGGTAAACCTTTGCTGTACTATACGATAGATGCTGCAACAGCATCTAATCTATTAGACGAGGTTATTTTTAGTAGTGATGATGATGAACTTATCACTTTAGCAGAAGCAAAACATATCACGATCCCTTTTAAAAGACCAAAACATCTAGCTACAGACGGAGCAGGATCGCTTCAAGTTGTGCAACACGCCATAACTTTTCTAAAAGAACAAGGGCAGGATTTTGATGCAGTTTGTTTGCTACAAGTTACCACTCCTTTTAGAGCAAAGGGGCTTATTGATGCTGCGATTTCTAAATTTAAAATTTCTGAAGCAGATAGCCTTGTCACGGTACAAAAAGTGCCACATCAATACAATCCGCATTGGGTTTTTGAGGATAGCAATGGATTATTGAAAATTGCTACAGGCGATAAAGAAATTATAAAGAGAAGACAGGAATTACCAGATAGTTACATTCGTGATGGTGCAATTTATATTACTAAAGTGTCGGTGATTATGAACGAGGACAGTTTTTTTGGAGTTTCAACGGCTTATCTTGAGACAGATGCAGATACGCATGTTAATATAGACACTAATGATGATTGGATAAAAGCAGAGCAAGTTTTAAAACAAGTTGGGCAATGAAAAAAGTAATGCTTTTTGTCCCCGATGGTACCGGTATTAAAAACTATTTGTATTCAAATACGTTTAAAAATGTGAAGACTGATCTATGTCTAGCGCATAATTTTAACAGCAAAACTGTATCAGAAATTAAGGAGCATGTTGCGATTACTTCTGAAATAGTAATACCCGAATATAGTGAAGGTATAAAAGAAAAATACTATCGCGAACTTATCCATAAATGCCGTATTGATAGCAATATGGAATTGTTTGATAATCCTACGATTCAAAAATTTTATAAACCTAAAAAATCAAACTGGAAGACGAAGGCGTTTTATACGGCAATTGAGATGGTTGCAAAAAAAAAGCAATCGTATTCAAGTATTTTAGCACTAGAAGCTAGGTATCAAGACATCATTAGAATGAATCCTTTTTACAAGAAAGTAAAGACGGCTTTAGAGAAAGAAAAACCGGAGGTGCTGTTTTGTACACACCAACGCGCGATTAACACTCCTTGCCTTTTTGCTGCGGCAAAAGATTTAGGGATAACAACTATAACCGTAATTTATTCTTGGGATAATATACCCAAAGCAAGACTGGCATTACGGGCAGATCAGTATTTGGTTTGGTCGCAATTAATGCAAGAAGAACTTTTGTTAGCCTATCCAGAGATTGATGCTAGCCAGATACATATTACCGGAAGCCCGCAGTTTGAATTTTACTTGGATTCTAAAAATATTATAGCACGCGATAGCTTCTACAGAAATTACAAGTTGGATGAAAACAGGAAACTTATTTGCTTCTCTGGGGACGATGTGCGTACCTCTCCAGATGACCCCATGTATTTAAGAGATTTGGCTGAGCAACTTACTAAAGCAGGAAAAGAATGCGAATATCAAATCGTTTTTAGAAGATGTCCCGTAGATGTTTCTGGCAGATATCAAGAAGTAATAGCCGCTTATCCCGAATTGATTGTTGAAATGCCACCCTTATGGAATGTAGATGGCGTACTCTGGTCTGCAGTATATCCTACCTATGAAGATGTTAACTTATTAGTGAGTTTAGCCTACTATTGTCATGTAGTCGTTAATGTAGGATCTACTATGGCTTTCGATTTTGGCATGTTTAACAAACCCTGTATTTTTATTAATTATAATCAAGACAGTCATCATAATTGGTCCACCGAAACGATTTATAACTATCAGCATTTTAAGAGTATGCCATCACTAAATGCAGTACATTGGTGGAATGAAAAAGAAGCAATTATATCTGTTTTAGAAGCCACTGTAAGTAGTAAAGAAACAACTATACAAAAGTGGCAGCAAAAAATTCTCAATCATAGCAATGACGCCTCAACGCGTATTAAAAAAGTGATCGGTATATGAACATCGTTTTTATTTCAAATGAATACCCCTTATGGGCGCCTGGAGGAAAAGGAACTTTTATTCAGACCTTTGCTAGAGCCTTAGTAGCTGCAGGTCATCAAGCCACGGTAGTAGGCATTGGTGATACATCGAGTATTAAAGAACTAGAAGACGAGGGTGTACGTCTTATTAGATTAAGAAAGCCGCTATTACCAAAGGCAAAGTTTATTGAGAATTTTGCCCGCATCCGAAAAAAAATTAAGGAATTACACGCAGAACACCCTGTTGATATTGTGGAAACCTCAGAGTTAGATTGTGCATATGTATCCAAGAATCCACCATACAAAAAAATAATACGATTACACGGGGGACATCATTTTTTTGCGGAAGGAGAAAATAGAGGTATTGATCCCATAAAAGGGGAAAGAGAAATAAAGTCTTTTGCAAACGCAGATGCTTTTATTGCCGTGTCTAATTATGTAAAAGAACATACAGCCACCTTATTAAGTTATGGTGAAGCTATGATTACTACAATAAATTATCCGGTAGATACAGAAATTGAAGTGCCAGATGTGCTTATTGATGAAAATAAAATTCTATTTGCAGGTACTATCTGTGAGAAAAAAGGGGTGAATCAATTAATTGCTGCATTTCAACCTATTAGAACAAAATTCCCAAAAAAAGAGCTACATATTTTTGGACGCGATTGGTTTTTTCCTGACGGGAGTTCATATACAAAAATGCTCGAAGAAAAATATGGGGAAGCTGGATTAGAAGGGGTGCTTTTTCATGGCAGTATATCTAGAGAACAATTGTACAGAGAATATGCCAGCGCTTCATTTTGCATATTTCCTTCGCATATGGAGACACAAGGTTTAGTAACACTAGAAGCCCTATTAATGGAACGTCCCGTTATTTTTTCACAATATGGGCCTGGGCCAGAAACAATAATTCATCTTGAAGATGGCTTATTATGTGATGTCTATAAGCCTGAAGATATAGCAGAAAAAATGATGTGGATGATCGAGCATCCTGAAAAAGCCAAAGAGATGGCGCTACTAGGTAAATCTAGAGTAAATGTGAAGTTTAATAAGGATGCAAAACTTAAAGATAATATAGCTTTCTATACTGCTGTTTGTTCTAAATAAAAATGAAAATAAAACCGCATTTTTTAATAGTATCACACGCCGCTCATAAAATAAATGAGGGGTCTGTTTATGCATATGCGCCTTATATTAAAGAAATAAATTTATGGGGAAATCACGTAAATAAAATAACGATAATAGCGCCACGAAGCAAAAATTCGCTTAGCCCTATAGATGCGAATTATACTCATGAGAATATTCAGTTTGTGGCCATACCCTCAATTGGATTTACTTCATTACCCACTGTTCTTTTTAGCATTTTAAAACTACCCTATATTTTTATTATATTACTATGGTATACGCTCAAATGTGATCATATACATTTGCGTTGCCCTGGTAATATTGGAATGGCAGGCTGTTTAGTTCAAATTCTATTCCCTAAAAAAAGTAAAACCGCAAAATATGCAGGCAATTGGGATCCTCAGGCAGAACAACCTTGGACTTATAAATTGCAGCGTAGTATACTATCCAATACATTTTGGACAAAAAACATGAAAGTACTTGTTTATGGATCTTGGCCAAATCAAACAAAAAATATACTGGCTTTTTTTACGGCTACGTATGCAACAGACGAAAGTTCAGAGGGTATTTCGGTAATACAAAAACTAGAAGATCGTTCCTTTAATTCACCATGGCGATTTGTCTTTGTAGGAAGCCTAACCAAAGGTAAAAGACCTTTGTATGCAGCTCAATTAGTGTGTAATCTTGTTCAGGAAAATATAGATTGTACCTTGCGGTTTTATGGAGATGGAGAAGAACGGGATGCATTGGAGGCGTTTATAAAAGAAAATGATTGCCAATCTTATATAACGCTTTTAGGAAATCAAGGGGCTAGTGAAGTAAAAAAAGCATTTCAAGAATCACAATTTCAACTATTACCCTCAAAGTCTGAAGGATGGCCAAAGGTAGTTGCAGAAGCGATGTTTTGGGGCTGTATTCCTATGGTAACTCCTATATCTTGTGTACCTTGGATGTTAGATAATGAAAAAAGAGGGGTGTTGTTATCACTAGAATTAGAAACAGATTCTGCTAAAATACAAACACTTTTAACGCAAAAAGAGACGCTAGTGCATATGTCTAAAACTGCTGCAAAATGGTCTAGGAAATACACCTTAGAAACTTTTGAAAAAGAAATAGCAAAATTACTATGAAGGTTTTACAACTTATAGATAGTCTGGAGCCTGGCGGCGCAGAGCGAATGGCGGTGTCATTGGCTAATGAGCTTTCTGCGTGTGTAGAAAAATCATTCTTATGTGCAACGCGTAAGGAAGGATTGTTGCTAAAAACCCTTGATCCCGAGGTCAAATATCTATACTTGAAA
The DNA here is from genome assembly GCA_023301205.1 of Flavobacteriaceae bacterium. GTDB lineage: Bacteria > Bacteroidota > Bacteroidia > Flavobacteriales > Flavobacteriaceae > Patiriisocius. The sequence continues at coordinate 12,901 of JALZVC010000047.1, read as the reverse complement.
AAGAAAGGAAGCATAGATATCCCTACGCTTTTAAGGCTAAAAAGATTTGTGAAAAGCAATGAAATAACAATTGTTCACGCACACTCTAGTAGTTTTTTTTACGCCACATTGCTAAAAAAAATGATGCCTAAGCTCACTTTAATCTGGCACGATCATAACGGAAATAGAGCACAAACACCTTCAAAGCAAAAAGTAATATTAAAAAAGAGTTCACGCTATTTTGACGCTGTTATTGCTGTAAATGAAGATTTGAAACGCTGGAGTGAAACGCATTTGAAATCCAAATCTGTTATCTATTTAAAAAACTTTGTTTCGACCCTTAAAATTTCCGAAGATATTTCTCAACTTCAAGGAGAAGGTGGAAAACGGATTATTTGCTTGGCAAACCTGCGTATTGAAAAAAATCATATTTTATTAGTTAACGCTTTTAAAATTGTGAGGCAAAAAGTACCTAATGCTACGTTACATTTAATTGGAGGATTAGATGATAGTGCTGTTGTTTTATCTTTAAAAAGACATTTAGAAGAAAATGAGATCGAAGGAGTTTATTTTTTAGGAAAACAACTTGAAGTAACTTCATTATTGAGAGAAGCAAACATAGGGGTTTTAAGTTCTGTATTTGAGGGTCTCCCCGTATCATTGTTAGAGTATGGGATGTGTAATCTTGCTGTAGTGTGTACAGATGTTGGAGAATGTAAAAAAGTAGTGAAAGATAATGGAATTATTGTTCCTTCTAACAATGTAGTTAAACTATCGGAAGCTTTATTGTTTTATCTATGTAATACCAAGTATTTAGTTGAAGATGCTAGTGCTTTTAATGCACATATAATGAATGAATATTCGTTTAATAGTATTAAGTTACAACTTCTATCTTTGTATAAAGATCAACAAAAAAAACCATAGCGCGCTATCAATTTATTTTTAGAGAAATATTATTTTAAGATTGTTGCCGCGCACTTGCTGCTGGGGGTAATGGCTTATTTGTTTAGAGATGGAGTTCGTTTTATGTTTTTAGCCATTTTGGCTTATTTCGTTTTTTTAATCATAAAAAATGCAAATCGTAACGATGAAGCTCTTTTTGCTGCCGCATATGTGGTAGGTTTTGAAGTACTATCTCGAATGACAGGAGGGGTGGGGTTTTCTTACGAATTTGCCAAATATTGTGTGATTGGTTTTATGACCATAGGGATGTTCTACAGAGGCTTTCAGCGAAAGTCATGGCCTTATCTTCTGTTTCTGGTTTTGTTAATGCCGAGTATCTTAGTTTCGGCCATATATGTTGATTTTAACACCAAGTTTTATAATGTTGTGGGCTTTAATTTAAGTGGACCACTTTGTTTAGGGATCTCTGCGTTGTACTGCTATGATCGAAAAGTGAGCCTAGAGAAGTTTAATAATATCCTTACGGCTTGTTTAATGCCCATCATAGCCATGACGATGTATCTATACCTTTATACGCCAGATACACGGGATGTGCTTACTGGGACAGCATCTAATTTTGCAGCTTCAGGTGGATTTGGTCCTAACCAGGTGGCTACTGTTTTAGGTTTGGGTATGTTTATCGTATTTACAAGATTGTTTTTGGTTAAAAATAAATTTAAGAATATTCTTGATGTATCGTTATTAGGTTTTTTTGGGTTTAGAGCGTTTGTTACATTTTCTCGAGGAGGTGTTATTGTTGCCGGTATTTGCGCTCTAATATTTTTATTTTTCTATTTTAGAAACGCTGGCAGAAATGAACAGAACTCCGTACTCACTAAATTAATAGTCATTGGCTTCGTTTGTATTATTACATGGAGTTTTACTTCTTTTGTTACTGGTGGGCTAATAGACAAACGGTATGCTAATCAAGATGCATTAGGGCGTGTAAAGAAAGATATATCTACAGGTAGAGCAGATTTAATAGAAGCAGAATTACACGCTTTTACTAAAAATCCTTTCTTAGGTATCGGGGCAGGAAGAACAAAAGAGTATAGGTTTGCCCTTACGGGGCACACCTCGGCAACACATAATGAAATTAGTAGAACCCTATCTGAACACGGAATATTTGGGGTGTTAAGCCTTTTAATTTTGATTTTTGTACCTGTTGCTAAATGGTTATCAAACCCAAGAAGCTTATTTACAATAGCATTGATTGTTTTCTGGTTTTTAACCATTAACCATAGCTCCATGCGTATCGCTGCGCCAGCGTTTATTTACGGACTCTCCGTTTTATCCATCTCTAATGAAAGAAAAGAAGAAGACACTCTTATACATAGGGAATAAACTCGCTGAAACAGGAGGTACAGCGACTGTGATAGATACGTTATCTGTGCAGTTAGCGCAGGAAGGGTACACGGTGATTACAGCCTCTGAGAAAAATAATAAGGTACATAGGCTCTTAGATATGGTAACTACATTTTTAAGGGTTAGAAAAAAAATTGATGCCGTTCTTATTGATACATATAGCACAAAAAATTTTTATTACGCCATTGTAATTGGGAAACTTAGTAGACAATATAATACCCCATATTTCCCTATTCTTCACGGCGGAAATTTACCACAACGAATTGAGCAAAGTCCATTAAAGAGTGCCAAATATTTTGGCGGAGCACGATTAAATATTGCACCATCTCAGTATCTTATGGAAGCGTTTAAGCAAAAGGGCTTTAAAGAAATTACATACATTCCTAATAGTATAGAGCTGGAAAAATACCCATTTAAACTCCGCAAGTCTGTAACACCAAAGTTACTATGGGTACGTTCTTTTTCAGAAATATATAATCCACAAATGGCACTTGCGGTATTAGCGCGTTTATTACAAAATGGACACCAAGCTACATTAACTATGGTAGGGCCAGAAAAAGATGGAAGTCTTGCTAAATGCCAAGTTATAGCGCAAGAAAAATCATTGCCCGTTACTTTTACGGGACTGCTATCTAAAGAGTCTTGGATAAAATTATCTACTGAATCAGATGTTTTTATAAATACTACAAATTTTGATAATCTACCGGTTAGTATGATTGAGGCCATGGCGCTAGGGTTTCCTATAGTATCCACAAATGTTGGGGGTATACCTTTTATGATAGAGGATAATGTAGACGGTATTTTAGTACCACCTGATGATGTAAATGCAATGGTTCAAGCCATAGAGACCATATGTGATGACGATAACGTTTCCGGAGCCTTGTCTAAAGCGGCTCGTTTGAAAGGTGAATCTTACAACTGGCAGATAATTAAGGACTCTTGGCATAAAGTATTGGATTTTTAAACCTAAAAGACCTATTTTTACAATAGACCAACCAACTCCTCCGATGCCTGCTAAAAACAACAGCATTCATTTTGACATATCTGAACGTAAAGTTTTACTGCGCATTATAGATATCGCTGTAGTGCTGGCTATGCTGTATCTAGTGAGTCAGATTTTTAATTTTGACTACTTTAAAATTAATGCGATACACTGGGTTTGGTCTATAGTGTTGGCATTATACCTCACTGTATTTGCCACTATTTTCGAATTGTATAACCTGCAAAAGGCAGGTAAGTTTGAGACGACAATACAGAATATTATTCTGACTACCTCTGTCACGGTATTATTTTATTTGTTGACACCTTTCTTCACGCCAGAGCTACCAGAAAATCGATTGCAGATTGTCTATTTCTATATTGCAATTAATCTTTCGCTAATTATTTGGCGTTATTTTTATGTCACTTTTGTGTCTGCAGCGCGTTTTAATAAACGCGTATTATTAATAGCAGACGGTTCTGAGATTAATCATATTATTGCATCACTAGAAGCTTCAGACCCTAACTATAAGGTGGTAGGTTATGTGAAGTCTGGAGAAAATAATTATTCTGGACAAAAACGCGTTTCCTTACTAGAGTTTAAAAACAGTAAACTACTTGAGTTAGTAGAGGAGCATGATATCTCTGAGGTTGTAGTTGCTGCCCCTGCCTATGAGGGTATTACGTTGCCACTATACAACCAGTTAATGAATATGCTAGAGTCTGGTGTTTCCATCCGTGAATATACACAGGTGTATGAGGATATTAATAAACGTGTCCCAGTACAACAGATAGATCAAGATTTTTATAAGTTTTTCCCTTTTAGTAGGAATAATCAAAATAAGCTTTATTTATTTTTTCACAGAGCATTAGATCTCATCTTGTCTGTAGTAGGTATATCCTTAGGTTTGTTTTTAATTCCGCTAATTTTTATTGGTAATTTAATAGGGAACAAAGGGCCTTTGTTTTACACACAAGAGCGTGTGGGTAAAAATGGAGTCCCATTTAAAATATATAAGCTACGCAGTATGATTGTTGGAGCAGAGGATGCGGGCGCACAATTTGCTCAAAAGGGAGACGTGAGAGTGACAATTTTTGGTCGTTTTTTAAGAAATACGCGTCTCGATGAAGTTCCTCAATTTTTAAATGTGATTAGGGGAGAGATGAGTATCATAGGCCCCAGGCCAGAACGCCCAGTTTTTGTTAAAGAACTATCAGAAAAAATACCTTTTTATGAAGTGCGACATTTAGTAAAGCCTGGTGTTACTGGATGGGCACAGGTAAATGCAGATTATGGTGTTACAGACGCAGATGCATTAAGAAAACTACAGTTTGATTTGTATTATATAAAACACCGCAGTTTTTTTCTAGATATAAGCATTATTGTCAAGACCTTGAGCACGATAATCTTTTATCGCGGGCAGTAAAGAATACTAACTATTGTTGGAGTTTTATTATTTCAGAAATCGCCACACGTATACATAGCGAATTACTAATGCAATAAACAAAGGAATAAAGGCAGGAGCAAATACTTGAACTCCTGTAATCCAGTGTAACACTAATAAGGTGAAAAATACCAGCAATAGAAACAAGTAACGAGAAAACCAGCTGGGTGGTGTCTTTTTTAGAGCTACAAATGCCAGTATCGCATTGAGTGGAAATGCCCAAAGCAAATTGTAATTGTTTGCCGTTGCTGTATGGTCTGTAGCGACCCACAATAAGAGTAGAAAAATACCTGTCAATCCTGTTATTAATAACAAGGCGAAATCTAAAAATCGACTACGCGATTGGCTCTTATAATCTTTAAAAGTCGCATAGAGTATAAGTAGTGCAAGAATGCCAAAAAAGAATAGCGGGCTTGTAAAAAATGCAGACCCAATAGCAGCCTTTGTTTCCTTTAGTATTTCTTTGTCTTTGAGCACTAGCGGCGCTGATTTACCATTATGTGCTATCGTGGCAACCTTTGCTGCGTCATACACATAGTCTGGTAAAAATTGATGTTCTGTAGTAGTTGCTGTCCTGTCAATAACACTGCCCAAGGCGATATCGATACCTAAACTTCCCCAGGTATTGGTATTGAGCCTTGATCGTATCAATTTTCTAAATGTACGGTGTTCCGTTACATATGTATTATGATATGTTAGTTTGTCACCTAGTGAAAGTTGCAAAACGTCTCTCATTTTTGTCGCGCAATTGTCAAAAAAGAAATCGTAGAGATAGCCTTTGTTTTCAGGCTTTGCATTGTTTTGTAGATAACTGGCAACAGCAAGGGTCTCGTCTTTGTCTAGGTCGAGCACCTGCTCTTTCATCCACCTTCCTTGCGACTTGTAGGAGTTTTTAAAACGCTCAAATCTATTTACGCCTAGCGCATAGAGCAGTTTGCCTTTAGCAAAATTAGTGTAGAAATTAGGCGCGTTGTAGTCAAACACACCATAATTGTATATTAGGTCAATACCATTAACTGGATCTTTAATTCTAAATGCACTATGCCCAAATTGCTCTGCTAAATCTGCACCAGGGCCCATGGTAAGAATACTAATTTGTGTGGCTTCAGAAATAGGATACGATTGACCTTGTGCCGAAAAAACACTAATGAAGCATACTAAAGAATAAAAAAACGTTCGCAATTTGAAATAAGTTTTAATAATGGTAAAGGTAGGGCTTACCGAAAAAAAAAGCGAATAGTTTACTCTTAAAAAGCAAAACTGTAAAATAGAATATTTCCGAAGTATGAATCATAGCGATTAAAATATGCGTTAAATTGCACGTTTTACAAACCATTAGCACATCGTGTTAATCTTGTGACAAAATATAGTAAAAAGGATTAGTTAACTATGCTTGCATAGTATCTTTGAAGTCAAAAGATTAATAATAATTAAAGATACCCGTTTTTACGGGCAATAAATATGAGCGAAGTAAAGGCATTTGCAGCTAAAGAAGTTGCGGCAGATTTAGTAGCGATTTCAATAGAGAGAAGGGATGTAACAGCAAATGATGTTGCTATTGATATCATGTATTGCGGGGTTTGCCATAGTGATATTCACCAAGTAGCTAATGATTGGGGAGGTTCAAAATATCCTATTGTCCCAGGACACGAAATCGTTGGTGAAGTAATAGATGTGGGGGATAATGTTTCAAATTTTAAAGTTGGAGACTTAGTAGGAGTGGGCTGTATGGTAGATTCTTGTCAGACCTGTGATTCTTGTAAAAATGATTTAGAACAATTCTGCGAAGAGGGGATGACCGCGACATATAACAGCAAGGATAAACATTTGGGCGGACGTACCTTTGGTGGATATTCACAAAGAGTAATAGTTGACAAGGAGTTTGTATTACGCATTCCAACAAATCTGGATGTAAAAGCGGTAGCTCCCTTGTTATGTGCGGGTATTACCACTTATTCACCCTTAAACCAATGGAATATTAAAAAAGGCGATAAGGTAGGTGTGATCGGTTTAGGTGGATTAGGGCATATGGGAATCAAGTTTGCACGCGCGTTACTAGCAGAGACCGTAATGATAACTACTTCTGAAGGTAAAAAAGAGGATGCAAAAAGACTAGGAGCAGATTCGGTATTAATATCTAAAGATGCAGCCGCGATGAAAGCGCATAAGGGGAGCTTTGATTTTTTATTAAACACTGTCCCTGTAGGTCATGATGCTAATCCGTATATCGAATTACTAAAAGTAGATGGTACAATGGTTTTTGTTGGGGCGATAGAACCGTTAGAGCCTATTCACGGTGGAGGTTTAATTATGGGAAGAAAACGCATTGCAGGCTCATTAATAGGAGGGATAAAAGAAACTCAAGAAATGCTAGACTTCTGTGGCGAACATAACATTGTAAGTGATGTAGAAATGATTAAAATGAACGAAATTAACACTGCCTTTAAACGGGTAAAAAAGAACGATGTAAAGTATCGTTTTGTAATTGATATGAAATCTCTTAAATAAGAGTCTTTTAGTTTAAGAGCGGAGGAGTTTAGTAGTTTAAATTTAAAAGCGCATTTCTATTGAGAAATGCGCTTTTTTATGAATACAATGCGATTTAGATTTTTTTCTAAAGATCAACGACTAAAGACCATTAACTAGTTACCTAAAAATACTCCAATCTAGCGTAACAGAGAAAACATTAGAGTACAGCGCTACGCTCGAGTCACCAATATCTGTTAATGCATAATCAATTGCAATGCCTTTATATTTAAAGCCCACACCTATGTTAGGTTGAAAAGTGGTAGTGTCTGATCCGTCTAATTCTATTGAACTTTGTACGTTACCTGCTCCGGTTCGTATAAAAATCGTATCTATATATCCAAACTCTAGACCGAGTGCTGGCGTCACGCTAAAGCTAGAGGTACTAATAATATCATTGGTCTCTGCAAACCTTACGTTAAGATCTAACTCTGCTTGCAGTGTATAATCGTAGTGATGCGTAAACTTTCTAGCAATACCCATTTGTAGTTTTGGTATCGTAATTTCAGTTGTTTCTGGTAACTCTTGATTTTGTCCTTCAACGGCATCTTGTATGGTTGCAAATTCATCTTCATCTATAGACCAAGCATTCACAGTGGTGGTTATATCTCTTACCAAAACACCAAATTGCCAGTTATTTTCACTTTCAAATTGTATTCCTGCATCAAGACCAAAACCCCAAGAACTTGCAAAATCTCCAATAATACGACGTACTACCTTTGCATTTACTCCAAAACTTAATCCGTCTAGTGGAAGGCGGCGCGCATAACTAAAAGTACCGGCATAATCTGCAGTAGAGAAAAGGCTAATACGATCAAAATTTACTTGTCCTTGCTCATCAATAAGCTGTGTAGTATTGAGGATATCATCGACAGCAAAACGTATTAAAGAAAAAGCAATCGCACTTTCTTTATCAATAGGCATAGCAAATGCAGCGTAATCATAGTTAGCAATATTAGCAAAATAAGAGGCGTGCATTACAGACAACTGCCTATCTTCTAGCTTGGTTAAACCAGCAGGGTTCCAGTAGCCAGAATTAACATCTCCAGAACTAGCAACCACAGCATTAGCCATACCAAAAGCGCGTGCATCTACACCAATGTTTAAAAATTCATTAGAGTATTTACGCGCTGTTTGTGCTTGCAGAGAATACCCTACGATAAGAAAAAGAATTAAAAGCTGTTTCAATCCGCTATTTTTAGACAAATATCTCATTATTTTATACAATACTAAACTACATTTTTATGCACATATTGTATGATTATTACAGTATAGTCTTATAACGCTAAAATGTAACTTATAATTCGTTTGTTTTTAACCCATATTGTAATAGAATAACACACTGTAGCTGTGAATATGCTGTAATTTTCTATTTTATTTAAACAAAAAACAATTCAAATTAGTAAAACGACATTTGATCGCTATATTGATATTAGACGAAAATACTTTCCTATTTTTACAAAACGAATGTTAATTCTATCCCTTTTATTATTTCTTCGGAAATAGTAAAGATTTAAAATAAACAGGAAAAACCAACGACTTATGATAAAGCATATTCCTAATATCATTACATCTTTAAACCTACTATGTGGCTGTGTAGCTATTATGTTTGCGATGTCTGGAGAATTAGTCACCGCATCCTTTTTTGCTTTTCTAGGTATATTTTTTGATTTCTTTGATGGACTAGCCGCACGATTATTAAATGCTTCCACTAAGGTAGGTTTAGAGCTAGATTCGTTAGCAGATATGGTAACAAGTGGTGTAGTGCCCGGGTTTGTAATGGTGCAACTGCTTAGTTACGCTACAACCGGAAACTACCTAAATATCAATGAATTATTTGCAGATAATGGCTGGAATGAGAGTATGATGCAGTTTTTGCCATTTATAGGTTTATTGATAGTAGTGGCTTCTGCCTATAGGTTAGCAAAATTCAATGTAGATACAAGACAAACTACTAGTTTTATTGGGCTTCCCACACCAGCAAATACCTTGTTAATACTAAGCTTGCCATTAATCTTAGCCTATCAGCATACAGATGCGGTAGTAACTATTATTTTAAATCAATGGCTATTAATTGGGCTTACTGTTTTAAGTTGTGTTTTATTAAATGCAGAGATTCCGCTTTTTGCTTTAAAGTTTAAAAAATGGGATTTTAAAAGTAATGCCATTCGATATGTGTTTCTCCTCATCTGCGCGGTCACGTTATTTTTCTTTCATTTTTTAGCAATACCACTTATTATTTTGCTTTATATATTGTTATCTCTTTTCTGGAAAGAGAAGTGATTGATTGGGGATTGAGGAATACATTTCTTATTGTCACACTGAGCGCAGTCGAAGTGTCAAAAAGAAGTCAAGCCAACTGTCACACTGAGCGCAGTTGAAGTGCATCAAACAGACACAATATTAATTAGATTACTATTTTCAAAAAGAGAACTTTGTAAGAGCTTTTAAAATGGTGAGGTCCATTGTCTTCGACTGCGCTCAGACTGACAGGGGTTATAGATCCACTTCCTTATTATTAAAATACCTCCACACTAAAAACAGCACTACAAAGAAGTATACGATATATCTTAAAAAGTGAGCAATCACGACACCTTCTACACCATAAATAGGCACTAAAAAGTAAGAAAGCCCAAAGAAAAGTCCTAGGGAAACTAATTCAGAAAAAATAAACGTGCGTACCATTTTCTTTGCTAAAAATTGATGAGCAAGAATAATAGAGGCTACACGGATAAAATCGCCCATCAATTGCCATTTAAATAATGGAGCCATCCCATCAAATCCAGGGAAGATGAGGTCAATGATTATGTGACGTAAAAAATAGATGGCAATCATACCTACGCCAAATAACGGCAGTAATGATTTGTATATATGTTTTACTTCTTTAAAAAATAAAGATCTTGTCTTGATGGTAGCAAATTTGGGTATCACATACATTGTTAATAATAGTGAAGAAAAAGCCAAGTAGTTTTTAGAAAGATCAATCATCCCAGACCATAAACCAGATTCTGCTTGTGAGATGTTGGTTCTAATTAAATTTCGGATTCCAACTTCTACCAATAAACTGGCAATTACAGTAGAGAAAAAAGAAATAAGCGTAAATGCAAGCAATACACTCTTAAATGGAACTCTAAACGATATCTTTTTGTAGTCAATGTATTTTTTAAAGGTTTTAAAAAATACATATGAAAGAATTACTAATTGTATCGCCGGTGTAACCACAATAGCGTAAAGAGCATAGGTAAACTCGTTGTTCCAAGCAAAATAGAACATCATTGCGGCAGAAATAAGGTAACTACTTATATCAACCTTCGCAAAACGCTTATACGCTGTAATACCGTTTATGAGTCCGTTATATAAGCGCTGCAATCCTATTGCAGGTGCTACAACTCCCATTACAATAAGTACATTTGCATATTCTGTAGATTCAAAAAAGTATTGACTGAGTGGTGTCGAGAATATTGCTAATAAAACCCCAACGACAAGCGAGCTTATACTCCAGAATACAAAAGCTGTGGAGAATAACCCATTTAATTTCTCTTGATCTTCTTTGTGTTCTGCGACATACTTAACGATACCATTAAAAAATCCAAAAGATGTTAATGATACCAGACCTTGCATCACACTACGTAATTGTCCAATAATATCAACTCCAACTTCACCAAAACTCTCTGCTACAATTCTTCTAATAAACAGTGAAAAGACCTGTCTAATTATAATAATAGGCGCATTAACCGAAGTAATCTTCAGTAACAAATTGCTTTTTAAGAAATTAGGTATTTTCAATTAGTAGCTATTTAATACAGCGATTACTTTACTCACTTGTGCTTCTGTCATTACAGGACTCATCGGGATGCTTACTACTTGATTGTGTAATTCTTCTGCCACCGGAAAGCTTAAATGGTGCAATTCTGGCAGTGCTTTTTGTTGGTGTGGGGCAATAGGATAATGAATTAAATGCCCCACCTTATGCTCGGTAAGATGTGCTATAAATGAAGCTCTGTCGGCTACTTGCACCACAAATAAATGAAACACGTGATCTACTGTGCCTTTGTAAATAGGCAAGGTGATTTTCTCATTTGTAATTCCAGATAAATATTGGTTTGCAATTTTTCTTCTACGTGCATTATCGGCATCTAAGTGCGCTAATTTTATAGATAAAAATGCGGCCTGTATTTCATCTAATCTAGAGTTTAATCCTAAAACTTCATTCACGTACTTTGTAGAAGTTCCATAATTTCTAAACATTTTAATGGCTTTTGCCAATGCATCATTGTTAGTAGTTACGGCACCACCATCTCCTAAAGCACCCAAGTTTTTTGAAGGGTAAAAACTAAATCCAGCTGCATCACCTAAATTCCCTGCTTTTTTGTTTCTAAAATTTTCTGCACCGTGGGCTTGTGCTGCGTCTTCTATAACTAGTAAATCGTGGTTTTTTGCGAGTGTGTTTATGACCTCCATATTTGCCAATTGGCCATATAAATGTACTGGCATAATTGCTTTTGTTTTTGGACTGATATAACTAGGTAATTTTTCTAAATCAAAATTAAACGTAGCAGTATCTGCCTCAACTAATACGGGTGTAAGTCCAGCTTGTTTAATGGCAATTATCGTTGCAATAAATGTGTTTGATGCTACAATCACTTCATCTCCTTCTTTAATATTTCCGAGGTATTTATAGCCTTCTAATATTAAACGAAGCGCATCAAGACCATTAGCCACGCCTATGCAATGTTTGGTGCTACAGTAATCTGCAAACATGTTTTCAAAACGCGTCACTTGATTGCCCAGAATGTAATAACCACTATCCAAAAACTCCTGGAATCCGTTTTTAAATTCGGCTTCAAAACGTGCGTTTACGGTATGTAGATCTAAAAATGGAATCATTTTATGTTAAGGTCTATTTTGGTGTAAGCATTTGTGTTAACTATATAGGTATCTGCCGTAAAAGCGCGTGCGCCGCAGCTTTCTTTCCAGAAAATGAGTCCGCTATTGAGCGTCCCTCCGTTATCTTCACTAGAGATATTAAAGTCAAAATAGCGTTTGTCTTTTTTAAAATGATTGATGATAAAATCATACGCAAGGTCAAGACTGCCGTAGCTATTCTTGTCTGCATTACCAGAAACATATTGCGGGTGTATCGTAGTTTTTGTTAAGAAAACGGTTGTGCCCGCCACTACTTTATCGTCTTTATATACGTTTACTTGCTTGATATTAGCAGGAAAACGTGCTGCAAGCATTTTAATTTCGTCAAGCGAATGTACAGGAGCAATTCCGTGTTTATTCTTAAGGTTCGGTATTAAAACTTCGTTCCAAAAATCGTCAAAAGTGTCCTCTATTTTTATTTTGAGTCCGTTACGGATAGCTTTATTAATACCTTCTCGTCGATTTTTCTGAAATTTTAATTTGTGGTCATTATCTATAACCATTAAAACATCGCGCTTTACCAAAGTAGCGTTCGTTTTAAATAGAAAATAGTCTAGCTCGTCAGACGGCATCACATTGTAAAAAGTTGGTATGACTCTTATTTCTAGTTTTTGGATCATTTCCGAAGAAAGAAAACGCAGTAGTTCTTTAAACGCCTCTAAGGCATACAGTAATTTTGCGCTGTCTTGCAAAACAAAACTACCGTAGGTAAGCCCTTGATGCGAAATTATGGTATCGTC
>JALZVC010000046.1 GCA_023301205.1 Flavobacteriaceae bacterium | reverse complement strand
ATTTTAAGAAATTCTAAGCCTAATAAAAAGAAGAAATTCAAATATCTTATTAATGAATGGGGTGCAGATTTACAAAGTGAGCACGAACGCTTTTTAGTAGAAAAACACTTTAAATGCCCCGTAATCCTGTTTGATTACCCAGCAGATATCAAGTCTTTTTATATGCGCCTTAACGATGATGGTAAGACGGTAAGAGCCATGGACGTCTTATTTCCAGGGATTGGAGAAATAGTAGGAGGATCACAACGAGAAGAACGCTATGACGTTTTACTTGAGAAAATGGAAAAAATGGGCATCCCTAAAGAGGAACTTTACTGGTACTTAGATTTAAGAAAATTTGGTACGTGTGTGCATAGCGGTTTTGGTCTTGGCTTTGAACGTTTGGTTCAGTTTGTGACGGGTATGGGGAATATTAGAGACGTAATTCCTTACCCGAGAACTCCAGGAAATGCTGAATTTTAGGCATCGACTCTACTCAGCCTAAATTTTTATAAAACAAACTAGTACAATCTTTAAATTAAAACCAGTGACATTACACGAGTGATAGCTGGTTTTTTTTTACCTTAGTATTTCAGAAGAAAAACAATGCTTAAACAATATCTAAATTTTAAATTATCCCAGAAGCTTTCGCCCCAACAGATTCAACTAATGAAACTGATACAGTTGCCTACGCAAGCTTTTGAGCAACGTATTTCGCAAGAGATGAACGAAAACCCTGCGTTGGAAGGCGGTAAGGAGGAAGCTGAGAAGTTTGACGAAGATATTGATGACAACTATGATGATTATGATGACGGAAACGAGTCTATTGAAACTGAAATCAACGTAGATGATTACTTAAGTGATGACGAAGTACCCAGTTATAAATTGTCTGCTAATAATTATAGTGCTGATGATGATGACACAAGAATGCCCTATGCTGCGGGCATGTCCTTTAATCAACACTTATTAGCACAATTAAACACTTACAGGTTAGATGATGAAGAGCGTGAGATTGCAAAATTTCTAGTAGGCAGTGTAGATGAGGCTGGATACATACGTAGAGATATTCAAGACATTGTGGATGATCTTGCGTTTACGCAAAACGTATATACCACAGAAGAAAAAGTCGAGAAAGTACTAGAGGTGGTTCAAGAATTGGATCCGGCAGGCGTGGGTGCGCGAAGTCTTAAGGAGTGTTTGTTTATTCAGTTAGCGCGGCGTGAGCAAAATCCAGATGTGGAACTTGCCACCAAAATTATTGAAAATAGTTTTGAGCACTTTTCTAAAAAACATTATAAAAAATTAATATCCAAATTTGATATTACTGAAGATCAATTGCGGGATGCAATACACGAAATAGAATCTTTAAACCCGAAACCGGGAGGCGCAGTTGTAGGGAATAATAAGATGGTAGAACACGTAGTGCCAGATTTTGCCATTCGTATTGTAGAAGGAGAATTAGACCTTACCCTTAATGGCAGAAATGCACCAGAGTTACATGTATCTCGGGAATATAGCAATATGCTTAAAGGTTATAAAGAGACAAAGAAAAAGACAAAGACACAGAAAGATGCAGTAATGTTCATTAAACAGAAACTAGATGCTGCAAAGTGGTTTATAGAGGCCATACAGCAACGACAACAGACGCTTTTTGTTACGATGAATTCAATTATGCATCACCAAAAAGAATTCTTTTTAACGGGTGATGAGCGCAATTTAAAGCCAATGATTTTAAAGGACATTGCAGACAAGATACACATGGATATCTCTACCGTGTCTAGGGTTGCTAATAGCAAATACGTAGATACGCCTTATGGAACAAAGCTTATTAAAGAATTTTTTAGTGAGTCCATGACAAATGATAAAGGAGAAGAAGTTTCTACGCGAGAAATAAAGAAAATTCTCGAAATCACGATTTCAGAAGAAGATAAGCGTAAACCACTTACCGATGATAAACTCGCCAAAATCTTAAAAGAGAAAGGCTATCCTATTGCAAGACGCACCATTGCTAAATACAGAGAGCAATTAGATTTACCTGTTGCTAGATTGAGAAAAGAAATTTAATGAGTAATTTTTTAAAAGCTGCTGCATATATATTTCATCCTTTGTTGATGCCGCTGTTTGGGGTGCTTTTTTATTACTCGGTTACCCCACGCTTTTTACATCAAGAAATTATTTTAAGTCACATAGCCATTGTGGCTATCGTAACGATTGCAATCCCGCTAGTTATCTTTTTATTACTGAAAAATTTTGGTGTAGTAACCAACATTCATCTAAAGCAGGTAAAAGAGCGTAAGCTTCCTTTAATGATACAATGTATCTTATTACTACTGCTAGTCAAGTTTGTTTTTCACCCCTATGAACACTTGGCGCTGTACTACTTTTTCATGGGGGTACTATTTACCACTTTAACCGCGCTGATTCTTGTGTTCTTTAGGTTTAAAGTAAGTCTTCATCAAATGGGCATTGCTGGGGTAAGTCTATTTATAATGATGCTCAGTATACATTTTGAGATTAATCTATTAGTATGGATGGCCTTAGCTTTTATGGCAAACGGATGGGTAGCGAGTTCGAGATTGCACACAAAGTCACACACTAATCCAGAGCTAATTATAGGTTTTATTATTGGGGCTTTTCCGCAGGTACTATTGGTCAGTAACTGGCTATAAAACATAAAAAATTAAGCCTAATTTAATAGGATTAAAACCAACTTCTTCCCCTAGATCAGTTTGAGCATCAGTAAAAAATGGAGTTATGGAGTAGCTCGCAAAAAAATTAATTTTATTAAAACCAACACTAAATGTTGGGGAGAACGTTAAAGGTTCAAATTCTGAAATATCTGTTTGTGAAACCGAGTTATTATCTTGGGTAAAATCGCTTTGGTAATAAAACGTATAGCCCAATCTTACGCCTATATAAATTCGCCAAAACTTGTAGGTTTCTGGCGTAGATGTACGCCATCTAAATTCTAGCGGAACTTCAATAGTTGTTGCAGAAAATCTATTGACATCAAAATCTGTGTTGCCATCTAGTACACTGAAAATTGAACTTTCATTAGAACCCTCACCAATAAATAGATTTTGACCATAACGATTAAAAGCAAAACCGAGACCTAGACCCACTGCAATATTTCTTCTTTTATTAATAGGCATGTCTCTAATATACCCAAAACCGATACCGCCTGAGAGTCCTCTTAGA
>JALZVC010000045.1 GCA_023301205.1 Flavobacteriaceae bacterium | reverse complement strand
GGATTTGAAATAAAATACAACCGCTTTATAGTTTTTGGATTGAACCAATCTAATGCATCTGCATCAGGTTGTAGTATAGATGCCTCTGTTCATTTTATACAAGCCTTAGAAAAAGAATTTGACCTTGATTTAATGGATAAGATGAATGTGACGTTTTATAATGGTGATTTTATCGCACATAAAACCTTGACAGATTTTAGAGCTATGGCAAAAAATAGATCTGTATCTAAGAATACAGTGGTTTTCAACAACTTGGTGAACACAAAAGCAGAGTATCAAGAAAATTGGGAAGTACCTGCATCAGAGAGTTGGCATAATCGTTTTTTAGCATAGTTTTTGTAACTTACGAGTACAGAAGATTATGTTTAATTTTATTCACTAAAATTGACAAATCTTCGTAGTAATTAAAATCCTGAACCTTGTCAATGAAAAATTGTTTTTTCCTTATTTTATTTCTTTTAAGTAGCATAGTAACTTATTCGCAACAAGTAGACCCCTTAATTGCAGAAAACAACATTCGCTATCAACAAAAATGGGTAGATAGTATATATGGCGAAATGTCATTACAAGAAAAAGTAGGACAGCTCTTTATGGTAGATGTTTTTTCTAGTGATAAAAAAGAACGAACAGATAAAATTAAAAAACTCATTACCGAGCAACATATAGGAGGTGTCATTTTCTCTCGAGGCGGTCCGGTTCGTCAAGCAAAACTTAACAACGAATTTCAAAACCTCGCTAAATATCCTTTAACGATTGCGATGGATGCAGAATGGGGCCTAGCAATGCGACTAGACTCTACTTTTGCGTATCCTTATAATATGACACTTGGTGCGATTCAAGACAATAAAATTGTAGAACAAGTAGGTTATCGTATTGGTTCACATACAAAACGAATGGGTATGCATATCAATTTTGCTCCTGTAGTGGATATCAACACAAACCCTAATAATCCTATCATCGGGAATCGTTCTTTTGGGGAAGACATGATAAATGTGAGCGAAAAAGCAGCTGCCTTTATGAAAGGAATGCAACGTGCTGGTATTCTTGCAAATGCAAAACATTTTCCTGGACACGGTGATACAGATCAAGATTCTCATAAAACCTTGCCCACCGTAGCGTTTTCTAAAGAGCGCATTGATAGCGTAGAGTTGTATCCATATCGGAAATTGATAAGAGATGGCTTGAGCAGTGTAATGGTTGCGCATCTCAATATTCCAAGCTTAGAAGATCGACCAGGATATCCTTCCAGTATTTCAAAATATATTGTAACAGATATGCTTAAAGGACAGCTTGGTTTTAACGGACTTATTTTTACAGATGCCTTAAATATGAAAGGAGCTGCAAACTTTAGTACTCCCGGAGAGATAGATTTAGCTGCTTTTTTAGCAGGTAATGATATTCTTCTTATTTCCGAAGATATCCCTAAAGCACATGCTTTACTCGTAAATGCGTATCGCGAAGAAGTAATCACAGAAGAACGTTTAGCGTATTCTGTAAAGAAGATTTTGTTTGCAAAATTTAAAGCTGGATTGCATCGTTATCAGCCTGTGAGCCCTTATGGTTTGGTGTCTAGTCTCAATGCTGCTAAAGATGATGCCTTGTATGAACAGGCGATGGAAGCGGCTATTACAGTTGTTAAAAATGACAGCATATCTGTGCCAATTAAAAATCTTCAAAAAAAGAAATTTGCTTATGTTAATATGGGAGATGCCTCTGGAAAACCTTTTTTAGAAGCACTTCGAAAATATGACAAAATCGATCATGTGATGTCAGATGATCTTCCTACTTTATTGAAGAAGCTAAAGGCGTATGATAAGGTGATTATTGGTTTTCATAAGAGTAATGAAAATCCTTGGAAAAGCTACAAATTCAAGGCTCAAGAATTACAATGGCTGCAGGAAATTGCTATTGATAACGATGTAATATTGGACATCTTTACAAGCCCGTATGCGTTATTGCAAGTTCAAAATTTCGCCGAAATTGAAACTATAATAGTGTCTTATCAAAATAGCGAAGTCTCTCAATCACTATCTGCACAGATTATATTTGGAGCACGTCAAGCAAAAGGAAAACTACCCGTTAGCATAAGTGCAGAAATACCTGTAGGTACGGGTATTGATACTAAACTATTAAAAAGACTTCAGTATGGAACTCCAGAGAGTGTAGGGATGAGCAGCTATAAGTTTTATAAAATAGACTCGCTCGCTAGGGTAGGTTTATGGGGTAAAATGACTCCTGGTATGCAAATACTCGTAGCTCGTAATGGTAAAGTGGTGTATGATAAAAACTTTGGCTATCATACCCAATCTCAGAAAAGCACTGTAAAAAATGATGATTTGTATGACGTCGCGTCACTTACAAAAATACTAGCAACACTGCCTATGATAATGGAGCTTTATGACCGTGGTGTCATCACTATGGAGACGAAATTAAAGGAAATGTTGCCAGAATATAAAAATACAAACAAGGAAAATATTACTTTAAAACAAATGCTTACGCATACAGCTCGGTTAAAAGCTTGGATTCCATTTTATGTAAAAACCTTAGATACGGTGACTAAAAAACCATCATCAAAATGGTACAGAAAAACTCAAGAAGGTGATTTTACGACTCCTGTCGCTAAAAATCTTTTTATGAAGAGGGAATATAGCGATTCTATTTACGAACAAATAAAAGAGAGTGAGCTAAGAATCCGTTCTGGCTATAAATACAGTGACCTGTCTTATTATTTGCTTAAAAAATATCTTGAGAATTTCTATGGGACACCGCTAGAAGATTTAGTGCAACGTGATCTTTATGAGTCGCTTGGGGCGAATAATACTACGTATTTACCGCTAGAGAAGCATACAAAAGATATTATTATACCTACTGAGAACGACCAAGTTTTTAGAAAACAAGTAGTACAAGGATATGTGCACGATCAAGGTGCGGCAATGTTGGGCGGTGTAAGTGGACATGCTGGGATATTTAGCACGGCAAATGATGTGGCTAAAATTATGCAAATGTATCTCTGGGAAGGATTTTATGGTGATAAACGATATCTTAAGCCCGAAACGATAGCTGCTTTTAATACCTGTTATTATTGCGCTAACAATGTAAGGCGTGGTGTAGGTTTCGACAAACCACAATTGGGAGATGTTGGGCCAACGTGTGGATGTGTTTCTATGAATAGTTTTGGGCATAGTGGATTCACAGGTACTTTTACCTGGGCAGATCCAGACCAAGATTTAGTGTATGTTTTTATGAGTAATAGAACGTATCCAGATGCGGAGAATAGAAAATTAATTGGTAGTAATTTACGAAGCAATATTCAAGAGGCTATTTATGAGGCCATAAATATAAAGTATTAATAGACATTGTTTAGATTTTAATTCAACGTCTAGAAAATAGAAAGAATTCAATATATGAAAATAGCAATGGTGTGTTATCCTACGTTTGGTGGGAGTGGAGTAGTAGCCACAGAGCTTGGTGTGGCTTTAGCAGATAGAGGTCATGAAGTTCACTTTATAACCTACAAACAACCCGTACGCTTAGATTTAATAAGTCCTAACATTTACTTTCACGAAGTACAAGTGCCAGATTATGCGTTGTTCAAGTATCAACCTTATGAGTTGGCTTTATCAAGTAAACTTTTAGATACTGTAAGATATTATAATATTGATATGATGCACGTCCATTATGCAATACCACACGCGTATGCGGGTTACATGGCAAAAAAAATGTTGGAAGATGAAGGGCTTTATATCCCTATGGTGACTACATTACACGGTACAGATATTACCTTAGTGGGGAATCACCCGCATTACAAGCCAGCGGTTACCTTTAGTATTAATAATAGTGATAAAGTAACTTCTGTTTCTGAAAGTTTAAAAAAAGACACCTTACGCCTTTTTTCTATAAATAATGAAATTGAGGTCGTGCCTAACTTCATTGATATGAAGAAGTACGAGAAGAGCTATACAGATTGTCAACGAGAGCTAATGGCAGCTCCAGAAGAGCGTATAATAACACATGTAAGTAATTTACGCCCAGTAAAACGCCTTATTGATATCGTTCAGATTTTTGCGAGAGTCCAAAAAGAAATACCATCAAAACTATTAATAGTAGGAGAGGGGCCTGAAGGAGATCCAGCAAAGGCATTAGTTGAAGAACTAGGCTTAACGGATAAAGTAGTTTTCTTAGGTAACAGCAACGAAGTTGATAAAATTTTATGTTTTACAGACCTGTTTCTATTACCTTCAGAGAAAGAGAGTTTTGGACTTGCTGCGCTAGAAGCAATGGCAAGTGGTGTTCCTGTAATCTCGTCAAATGCTGGTGGTCTTCCTGAGGTGAATTTAGACGGTGTCAGTGGTTATTTAAGCGAAATTGGCGCGGTAGATGAAATGGCGGCAAATGCCATTAAAATATTAAAAGATGATGCCACATTAAAAGTATTTAAGAAACATGCTAAAAAGACTGCAGAACGATTTGACACCACTAACATTGTGCCTTTCTATGAGAAAATATACGAAGAGGCGCTCAGTAAGGCATTAGTGAAGTAATACTAGTACAAACTAAAAAGGCTCTTTATAACAAAGAGCCTTTTTCTTTCAGTAATTTTCATAATTAAATTGATATAGAATTCTTAAGGCGAATTTAAAATCGTCTTTATATCTCCAGAACTTGATTACTAAAAGCCCCTGCTTCATAAAGGGATAATTTAGCGTTAATTGTTAATCACCTACTGTACGTTTCATAAATTTAACCATATCTTTTTCCTATTTTTAAGTTTTGTAAAACGTATCTATGACAGATAAACTTTTTAAATCGTTTAAAGAGACCTTTGATGGTGATTTTAAATACGATTCTTTGCATAGAACGCTCTATGCAACAGATGCTTCTGTCTATATGAAAATGCCAATGGCTGTAGCGTTTCCGAAGTCTACAAAGGGGATACAGCAATTGATAGCCTTCGCTACCACACACAAAACGTCTTTAGTACCAAGAACAGCTGGAACTTCTCTCGCAGGGCAATGCGTAGGTGAGGGGATTATTGTTGATGTGTCAAAATATTTTACAAAAATACTGGCGCTTGATAAAGAGAACAGAACTATCACGGTGCAACCAGGTGTTATTCGAGATGAATTAAACACCTATTTAGCGCCCTTTGGTTTGTTTTTTGGGCCAAACACCTCAACTTCAAATAGGTGTATGATAGGAGGGATGGTAGGGAACAATTCAAGCGGAACCACCAGTATTAGATATGGGACTACCCGTGATAAGGTACTTGGTTTAAAAACGGTATTGGCAAATGGTGCTGAGGTTTACTTCGGAAATATCAAAGAAAAAGAAGTTCTAGAAAAGCAAAAAGAAAATGCTCTTGTAGGGAAAATATACGACACCGTGTATTCGCAACTTTCTAATCCCGATGTTGCTAATGAAATTGTAGCGCAATTCCCTAAACCTGAGATTCATCGCAGAAATACTGGTTACGCCGTAGATGCATTGCTAGATACAGCACTCTTTGGTGGTGAAAAACCATTTAACCTGTGTAGTCTGTTAACGGGTAGCGAAGGAACCTTGGCGTTTACAACAGAAATCACCCTACAATTAGATGTTTTACCCCCTGCACATAAAAGGATGGTTGTGGCGCATTACAATACTGTGGATGACTGTATGTTGGATGTTATTACAGCAATGAAGCACAAGCTTTACAGTTGCGAGATGTTAGATGATACGATTTTAAACTGCACAAAATCCAATAAGAAATATGATCCATATCGATTTTTTGTAGCAGGTAATCCAAGAGCCGTTCTACTATTAGAGGTTAGAGGAAGTGAAGAAGAAGACGTAGAACAGCAGATTGAGCAATTAACTAATAGTCTTTTAATTAGTGAGTTAGCGTATGCTTCTCCAGTTTTAAAAGGTGGCGAAATTGACATGGCAATGGAGCTGCGAGAAGCCGGTCTTGGTCTTCTAGGAAATATGGTAGGTGATAGAAAAGCTGTGGCCTGTATTGAAGATACTGCTGTGGCTTTATCAGATTTACCAAGCTATATCAAAGAGTTTAGGGCATTAATGGAAGATTTTAAGCAAGATGCAGTCTATTATGCCCACGCTGGTGCTGGCGAACTGCATTTAAGGCCCATTCTTAATCTAAAAAATGAATCCGATGTTGTTGCGTTTAGAGCGATTACAACTGCGGTTGCTCAATTGGTGAAAAAGTATAAAGGCTCATTTTCTGGAGAACACGGGGATGGTATTGTGAGAAGTGAGTTTATTCCTATGCTCGTAGGGGAAACTAATTATAACCTATTTAAAGCGATAAAAACAGTCTTTGATCCACACCACATATTTAATCCAGGAAAGATAGTGGATGCACAACCAATGGATGCGCATTTAAGAACCACCTCAAATATAGTAGTGCCTGAGCCCATAACTAAAATGGATTTTAGTGATTCTCAAGGTTTATTAAGATTGGCAGAAAAGTGTAATGGGAGTGGAGATTGCAGAAAAACCGAGAATACCACTGGTGTAATGTGTCCCAGCTATCACGTTACAAAAGACGAAAAAGATAGCACACGCGGTAGAGCAAACGTGTTGCGCGAGGCACTGTCAAAACCAGATGCACTAAATGCATATGACTCAGAAGATTTAAAAAATGTGTTTGATTTGTGTATAAGCTGTAAAGCCTGCGCTAGTGAATGCCCGAGTAATGTCGATATGGCAAGTGCAAAAACAGAGTTTTTACACCAATATCACAAAACAAATGAACCAACACGTGCGACAAAACTGTTTGCTTTTAGTACAAATTATGCCAAGAAAGCAGCTTTAGTTCCTCGATTAGCAAATGCAGTATTAAGAGGTACGCTAACCACAAAATTCGTTAAAGGTTGGAGTGGTGTTCATCTTAAAAGAAGTATTCCTAAGTATTCAAGTTTGACTTTTGATAAACACATTTATAATAATAAAAATAAGATAGTTAGATATGGCTTTAATGTTGTGCTTTTTGTAGATGAGTTTTCTAATTATCAAGATGTAACTATAGCTATTGATAGTTTCGAACTTTTAAAAGGTTTAGGTTATAAAGTCAAAGTTATTACTGCACTAGACAGCGCACGCGCGTTATTATCTAAAGGGTTTTTGGATGAGGCCAAAATAGAAATTGACAAAAATATTTCAGCATTAAAAAACGTGGTGACTAGCAAGGCTCCTTTGGTGGGAATAGAGCCTTCTGCTATTTTAGGTTTTCGAGATGAATACCTTCGTTTAGCTGATGATAAAGATGGAGCGAACAAACTTTCTAAAAACACCTATTTGATTGAAGAGTTTTTAGCTAATGAAATGGAAAAAGGAAATATAAAAACTGACCAATTTTCCGAAGAAAATAAAACAATAAAGGTTCACGTGCATTGCCACCAGAAGGCATTGAGCAACACAAAGTACACGTTTGATATTTTAAACTTTCCAAAGCAATACACCCCCACTATCATTAATGCCGGCTGCTGCGGTATGGCAGGTAGTTTTGGCTACGAGAAGGAGCATTATGAGATTAGCATGAGAATAGGAGGGCAACGTTTATTTCCTGCGATCAACAAATGCGCACCAGAAGTGCTTATCTCAGCAAATGGAACAAGTTGTCGCCATCAGATAAAAGATGGAACACAAAAGCAAGCACTGCATCCAGTGACTATTTTGCGACAAGCACTACGTATTACTCACCAATAGAGAACGTGTTAATCGTCTGCGAGCTGGTGGTCGAGCTATTTTCTGGAAAAGGTAAATCTACTCCTAAACCACTAAGATCCTCTAGTGTGAAGCTAACCAGTGCTAAAGAACTTGTTAATCCAATGCCGTCTGTATATACATTGGTCACTACTAAGACATCTTGCGACTCTAAAATTGTAAAAGGGATAGTAATAGGCCCAACTGGTACCATAGCAACGATTTCCATTTCTACACGTAGTTCTGAGGATACTTCTGCTCCAGATTCATCTGCATCATTAGGAGTCATAAGCATAGTGCTCGTAATTCCGTAATTAATTTCTACAGGAATTTCCATAATATCTTGAGTAATACTTCCCGTACTTAATCCTAGAATAGGATCTACGCTAATATCAACAGCCGTGTCATAAAGCACAAAGTCATTAAGGGGCAACGTAATATCTGGTAAACCATCTATAGGAGCACCTAATGCACCGTCTATAAATAATTGTGTATCTGTCGTTCTTACAATATTTGTAGACAAAAACTGCGTCATAAAGGCCGCTGCAGGTACTGCCGCCTCTAGATTGGTGTAGATTGTGTTGTTTTGCATTTCAGTACCTGCCACATATAGTGAGTCTTGAGAGGGCCCTGCTTGGTCGTTTTGATTGTTGTACGTCCAGTTTGAATTAGCCGTCAATGGGAAAAAATCAAGATTTGCTTGAGTCGTATCATTATCACCATCAGAATCATCATCAGAATCACAAGAATAAAGGCTAAAAGAGAGGAATATTAATATAAAATAGTTGAACTTCATTTTTAGTAATTTTTTACAAATGTAAGATTACTAAATTAAATGGTTTTATTGAAGTGCAACTGTATATTATTTTATAATATTGTTATAACACAAAAATTAATGTCTAAGAAATAGTATGGCAGGTAATAGCTTCGGAAATATCTTTAAATTGACCACTTTTGGTGAGTCTCACGGAGTAGCTATTGGTGGTGTGATTGACGGATGTCCAGCGGGTCTTTTTATAGATTTTGAAGCGATACAGGCAGAAATGCAACGTCGTAAGCCTGGTCAATCTTCTATAGTTACCCAACGTAAAGAAGAGGATGAGGTTCGTTTTTTAAGCGGAATTTTTGAAGGTGTAACTACTGGCACATCTATTGGTTTTATTATTGAAAACACAAATCAAAAAGCTAAAGACTATAGTCATATAAAAGATCAATACAGACCGTCACACGCAGATTATACCTATGATAAAAAATATGGTGTTCGTGATTATCGGGGTGGTGGTCGTTCTTCAGCACGAGAGACTGCTTGTAGAGTAGTGGCGGGTGCCATTGCAAAACAGTTAGTTAAAGACATAAAGATTACTGCTTATGTATCTAGCGTAGGGAGTTTGCAATTGCAGAAAAGATATCAAGATTTGGACTTTTTAGAAATAGAAAAAAATCCTGTACGAACTGCAGACGCTGCAATGGCAGTAGAAATGGAAAACTATATCAAGCAGATTAGAAAAGAAGGTGATACGATAGGAGGCGTTATTAGTTGTGTGATTGAAAATTGTCCTATTGGGTTGGGCGAACCTGTATTTGATAAATTACATGCAGCTCTGGGTTCCGCTATGTTATCCATAAATGCGGTAAAAGGATTTCAATATGGAAGTGGATTTGACGGTACACAGATGAAGGGTAGCGCACATAACGATCTTTTTAATGAAGATGGTAGCACAAAATCTAATTATAGCGGAGGGATTCAAGGTGGTATAAGTAATGGAGAGGCTATTTACTTTGATGTGGCGTTTAAGCCTGTAGCAACCATTATGCAAGCTCAAGAAACCATTGACCAGAAAGGCAATACTGTAGAAATGAAAGGAAAAGGCCGTCACGATCCTTGCGTTGTGCCACGAGCGGTGCCTATCGTAGAGGCGATGGCTGCTCTTGTGTTAGCAGACTATTGGCTAGTAAATAAAATCTCAAAAATTTAAGTTTATTATAAAATTATAGCAGTAGAAATATGAAAAAATTAGCATTACACTGGCAAATATTAATCGGAATGGCTCTTGGAGTTATTTTTGCTTTAATTTTCACTAACTTTTCTTGGGGTCCAGAATTTATAGGAGATTGGATAAAACCTTTTGGAACTATTTTTATTAAGTCTTTAAAACTCATTGCGATACCATTAATTTTAGCTGCGCTTATTAAAGGTATAACAGATTTAAAAGATATTTCGAGTCTTTCAAAAATGGGAACTCGAACCATAATAACCTATGTTGTCACCACGGTGTTAGCGGTAACTATTGGTTTATTTGTGGTTAATGTAATACAACCAGGGAAAACAATCACCGAAGAAACCCGGAATGAATTGGTTCAGGCCTACGGTGGAGATGCCAGCATGAAAGCTGCGGCTGCTAAAAAACAGCAGGAGTCAGGCCCTTTGCAAGCCTTAATAGATCTTGTGCCAGATAATATTGTTGCAGCTACTAGTAATAATAGAAATATGCTTCAAGTGATTTTCTTTGCGGTATTCTTTGGTATTGCGCTCATACTAATCCCAGAAGAGAAAGGGAGAACCGTTAAAAACTTTTTTGATGGTGTAAATGAAGTCATATTAAAAATGGTAGACCTTATAATGCTGGCTGCGCCTTATGGGGTGTTTGCATTATTAGCGGCATTAGTCGTCGAGTCTCCCAGCCCAGACTTGTTTGCCGCATTAGCGATGTATGGTCTGTGTGTAGTAGGTGGACTTGCATTGATGATTGGCGTTTATTTAGTGCTAGTAAAAGTATTTACTAAAAAGTCACCTTCGTTTTTCCTTCGTGGAATAGCGCCAGCTCAATTACTCGCCTTTTCTACAAGTTCGAGTGCTGCGACACTACCTGTAACGATGGAACGTGTTACAGAGCATTTAGGCGTAGAAGAAGAAGTAGCTAGTTTTGTGTTACCAGTAGGCGCAACCATTAACATGGATGGTAC
>JALZVC010000044.1 GCA_023301205.1 Flavobacteriaceae bacterium | reverse complement strand
ACGTAAAAAGCGTCCTTCATTTAGTGAATTAGTTAAAGACATGGACGCTAACGAAGATGGTAAACTTGCGCTAGACGAGGTGAAAGGCAGGCTTAAAGAACGTTTTGCAGCCATAGACGCAGACGAAGATGGATTTATTACCGAAGAA
This sequence comes from Flavobacteriaceae bacterium, assembly GCA_023301205.1. Taxonomy (GTDB): domain Bacteria; phylum Bacteroidota; class Bacteroidia; order Flavobacteriales; family Flavobacteriaceae; genus Patiriisocius. The sequence goes on along the minus strand of JALZVC010000044.1, from coordinate 11,661 downwards.
GAGTTTAAGAACAATAAACCAAAGCGTGGAAGGAATGGTGAAGGAAAAGGGAAGAGATCTAACTAGTTCGCTAGGCAGTACTAAAGTTCATTTTGTTTTTAATCTCCTCGGTTAAAAATAGAATGGGCTTTTTTTTATAAATCATTTTTGGGAAGGACGTTTTGACCCACAACTACTTGCTACGCAAGTTACACGATGCACGACAAAAGTAAAAGATAAATCGCTATCAAGTCGTGACTCGTGCTGTACACCTTGGCGAACGGTCGTGATTCTAACCGTTCAAAGACTGCCTGGCCTCCACCCCTAATCTAGACTATTTTTTTATCAACCTACTGGTATCCTTAAAACCTTCTACAGTGATTTCTGGATTTCCGTTTATGTAGAGCGTGCTTTTACCCTGTGCGTAAACAGTGAGTCCTATTGTAGCGTTAAGATAAACTTCGCTGTCGTCTGAGGCAATTACATTTACGTTTCCTGCTCTAAGCTTACTCGCTCTAATATTTGCAGAACCTACTGCGGTAATTTTTAAATCTTCAACATCACCATCCATATCAAAATCGGCTCTTTCATTAACCAATAGCGTGCATTCGGTTAGCGTCATATCTCCCTTTAAAGTGCTGTTATCGTTTAAGATAATATCAATATCCCCTCTTTTTACATTGAGATCGCCTTTACTATTCCCATTCATGGTAACTAAAAGCTCATCTGCACCTATATCGAGATTGTATGAACTTGTGTCAAGTGTAATTAATGTGAGTGCAGAAGATTCAATTTTATTAAGTCCTTTTAATTCTGAGCCATCATTAAGGATAATACGATCTAAGTTGGTGACATCAAGATCTATATTTAATCGCCTACTAGATTGAATATTATTTTTAGTGTAGATATGAAGCTTCTCGTTTGCCACCTCAAAGACAATAACCGCTACTAAGTTAGCATCGGTCTCTAAATGATACCCTTCTTTATCACCCTGTTTAATGGATACTTTAAGGTCATTGCTAATCTCAAGGGAATTAAAAGGGCCTAGGGTTTTATATACATCTACAACATCTCTATTTCCCTTAATTTTCTCTAATTTTTGGGCACTACAAGAAAAGCTTATTGCAACCAATAATACGCAAGTAAAATATTTAATCATAATTTCTGTTTAAGATTCAACTCAATAGTAGCTTACAATATATCAAATTCATAAGTATTAGCTAAATTTTTAGTGCCTAAATTGTATCTTTGCGTTAATGAATGAAGCACAAATAGCCATTGCAAAAAAACTGCTGGCAAGCCCTAAAAAAATAGTTATCATAGGACATAAAAACCCTGATGGAGATGCCGTAGGGAGCACTACTGCCCTATCTTTGTTTCTGAAAAGTCAAGGACACGACACACAGGTCATCGTTCCAAATGATTTTCCAGATTTCTTAAAATGGATGCCAGCTTCTGAAGATATCTTGCTGTATAATCAAAATACAGCCCAGTCTAACGCGTTGCTAGAAAATGCAGATATAATCTGCACCTTAGATTTTAATTCGTTTACTCGTGTGGGTGATATGCAAGATGTCTTATCAAACGCAAAAGCAGATTATATAATGATTGACCACCATCAATCACCAGATGATTACGCAGTCTTAACCTATAGCGATACGGCAATGGGTTCTACTTGTGAGATGGTCTATCACTTTATAGCAGCTTTAGGTGAAACCAGTCATATTTCCGAAGCAATCGCAACTAACCTGTATACTGGTATTATGACAGATACGGGATCTTTTAGGTTTGCAAGTACAACGGCAACAACGCATAGAGTGCTGGCACATTTAATGGAAACGGGGATCGTACACAACGAGATTCACGAAAAAATATATGATTCTAGTTCGCCAGAACGACTTAAATTACTGGGTATTGCATTAAATAATATGCAGATTTTTACAGAATATAGTACAGCGTTTATTAGCTTATCACAAAAGGAGCTGGACGATAATAAATTTAAAAAAGGAGATACAGAAGGTTTTGTGAACTATGCCTTATCTGTAAAGGGCATCGTTTTTGCAGCAATATTTATTGAAGATAGAAAAAATAATATTGTGAAGATCTCGCTACGAAGTAAAGGTGATTTTAATGTTAACTTAGTAAGTCGTGAACATTTTTATGGGGGCGGTCACAACAACGCCGCTGGCGGAAAAAGTGACGAAACGCTCGCAGAAACAATTCGCTATTTTATTAGTATATTGCCACACTATAAAGACCAGTTAATGCCACATGAATAAAGTAGTGCTTATCATACTATCATTTGTATTGCTTTACGCTTGTAAAAGCCCAGAAGCTAGACGACCTGTGCAACAAAACTCAGGTACTTTTATTGATGCATCTATAGCCCGCAATAAAAAGTTGGTTGAGGCAGAAGAGGCAAAAATTACTGCCATAATCGAGGCTAACCCATCTCAAGAGTATATTACATCTGATAATGGTTTCTGGTATTTTTACAGAACAAAAGACACGCTGGGGGTACCTACGGCAAAATTTGGCGATAGAGTAGAATTCACCTATAATGTGAGTGATCTCGACGGAAATGTGATTGTTTCAGAACAAGAGAATGGCATTCAGCATTATGTAATCGACCAAACAAATCAAGAATTAATTACTGGAATACGACAAGGCTTAAAATTAATGAGAGAAGGCGAAAAAGTAACCTTTTTATTTCCCTCTCATAAAGCCTATGGTTATTACGGCATAATAGACAAAATAGGAGCTAACGTTCCTGTGACAAGTACAGTAACACTAAAATCAATTGACAAAACCCAATAATTTATTATGAAAAAAGTATCGTTTTTATTATTAGTATTAACCATTTCACTCGGAGCTTGCCAAAGCAAATACCCTGATCTTGGAGATGGCGTTTATGCAGAATTCACAACCAATCAAGGTGTTTTTGTAGCAGAATTATATGCAGAACAAACGCCGCTAACTGTAGCAAACTTTGTCGGTTTGGCGAAGGGAACAAATGGTATGGTTGAAGAGAAATTTAAAGGCAAAAAGTTTTATGACAGTTTAACTTTTCACCGTATAATTAAAGATTTTATGATTCAAGGTGGAGATCCACTAGGAACAGGTGGAGGTAATCCAGGATACAAATTTCCTGATGAGTTTGTACCAGAATTAACACACGCAAGTAAAGGTATTCTTTCTATGGCAAATGCAGGTCCTGGAACTAACGGGAGTCAGTTTTTTATTACATTAAAACCTACACCACACTTAAATGGAAAGCATACCGTTTTTGGTAAAATAGTTGTCGGTCAGGATATTGTTGACAAAATAGGAATAGTAGAAACTGGCGCAAGAGATTTACCTGTAACTCCAGTAATTATTGAGTCTATGAACATTATAGAGCGTGGTATGACTGTCCCACTCTTTACAGATCAAATGGAAGAGATTGAGAAAGAGAAAATGAAGAAAGATGAAGAAATCAATAAAATTGCTTCTAAAAAACTAAAAAAACTAAACAAGTCTTTAAAGAAGTCTGAGACCATGGAGTCTGGTCTTAAAATTGCTTTTACAGAAAGAGGAAATGGAGAAAAGCCGGCTGTAGGTTCAGACATTAAAATGAACTACGCAGGTTACTTTTCTGACGGGAAATTATTTGACTCTAACAGATTAGACATTGCAGAAGAGTTTATGACGGTAGATCCTGCAAGAAAGGCAGCTAATCAGTATATACCAACATTAGTTAAAAACTATGGCCCAGAAGCGAGAATGATTCCTGGATTTAGAGAAGCCTTACTTAATATGAAGGTAGGTGATAAAGCAGTAGTATATATACCATCGCATTTAGCTTATGGAGAAAGAGGGTATCCACCTACAATTCCTGCTAATGAAGACTTAATTTTTGAGTTGGAAATCACAGAAATAGTGAAGAAATAACAATAGCTTAGCCTACAATTATAAATGTCCCGATAGTTATATCGGGACATTTTTTTTGTTTGTATTTCTCGTTAAGTATAGCAACTATTTTAATTTTTGTTTGCTATCACCTTCGGGATAAAAATTAGGCAAGGACCAGTTAAAGCTTACCGCGAGAATACGTATTAACATAACCAAAGCACCAGATATTATCACCACAAAGTCATCTGTAAGCGGGGTTTCTCGAAGTATAAAATAAGCGAAGCCACCAACAATACAAGCAGTTGCATAGATGTTCTTTCTAAAAATAATAGGGATTTCTGCACATAATATATCACGTAATACACCACCAAAACAAGCAGAAATAGTACCTAGTGCCACGCAAATAACAACTGGAAAATCTGCTGCAATCCCCTTCTCTACTCCCACTATAGTATACAATGCAATCCCAATGGTGTCAAACAAGAATAAGGATTTTCGCACATACTGTAATTTTTTTCTGAAAATTACCGCTAAAAACACCGCAGCAAAAATGATGTAGACATAGGTTGTATCTCGCATCCAGGTGATATCTGTATCAATTAGTAAATCACGTAATGTGCCACCACCTACAGCAGTTACAAAAGCAATGATTACTATCCCAAAAGGATCTAAGCGCTTTTTCATAGCGATTAGTGCTCCAGAGACAGCAAAGGCTATGGTACCTAGAATATCGATGATTAGGAGTAAGGTCATATATTAGCGACTATTAAACTTTAAATTTCGGATTAAAAGATGGAATTACAACACTATAGATTGCGTACTTTATCTTATGTTGACTTCTTAGTTACAAAGCAAGCTATTCGCCAATATATGGCCTTACAAGTAATCTAATGAATTACATTTGCTGCGTATAGTAATTGTAGTCCTTAATCACCTTATCTACAAACGCTATAGGCATTTCATCAATTTCCACTTCCATAACCTTAGAAACACGATTCGCTAGACGTAATATGACATTATGATTGCCTTTGTATTTGTTTTCCATATATATCTTCTTTATCGTTTGCATTTCTGCATCACTAAAAACTGTTACTTGCGGATATTTAGCTTCGTATCCCTCTGGAATATCTGTGAGGATTGTTTGAGAAAAAGCAACAGGTGTTTTTTCTGAAATAACAGTAGTGCCAGCCGCTAAATCTCCTAAACGTTGTCCACGTCCATTTAACAAAATGGTGACTAAAGCGACAGAACCAGATGCTAAAGCAATATCTATGGCTCGCAATAACCATCTTAATAAATAATTAGAGAACGCTGGTTTAGAACCATCTAATTTAACAACCCTTAATTTAAGCAAGGCCTTACCAGGACTTCTTCCATTCCAGAACATCTCAAATAACAAATGATAAACCAAAACAGGAAGCAGTATTGCCATAAATATTAAAAAAGTAGCACTATCACCTAGTGCGTCAATAGTGCCTATTAGTAATAAGAAAACAATAATATAATATATAACCATTATTACTCCATCTACTAAATATGCTAGAATGCGATCACCCACTCCTGAGACATTTTGAACAATGTTAACATTTTGAGCCGTTTCTATTTGAAAATTATCCATTTAATATGTTTCTTTGGTAAAAACTCTGCACATATGCGCGAAGCTGCTTTTGCAAAGCAAAATAAGGATAAATGGTTAAGATTTGAAAGTGTTCTTAAAAATAATACTCAGATAAATCCAGATGAGCTTAGTGAATTGTATGTAGAAGTTACAGATCACCTTAGTTTTGCGCAAACATTTTACCCAGGAAGTAATACACTAAACTACCTAAATGGGCTATCCGTACTAGCGCATCAAAAAATTTATAAAACAAAAAGAGAAAGCAGATCACGCTTTATTACTTTTTACACTAAAGAGTTTCCTCTCTTTTTTTCAAAATACCACAAACAGTTGTTAATAACATTTCTCACCTTTTTACTTTTTAGCATTGTAGGTGCATATAGCGCTGCGACAGATAGTGACTTTGTAAGACTCATTTTAGGAGATGGCTATGTAAATATGACCCTAGATAATATAGAACAAGGGGATCCAATGGCAGTATATAAGGACATGAACGAATTAGAAATGTTCCTTGGCATTACTATTAATAATATAAGAGTTGCCTTAATGGCCTTTGCTTTTGGAGTTTTGTTGAGCTTAGGAACGCTTTATATCATTATGAAAAATGCTATTATGCTTGGTTCTTTTCAATATTTTTTCTACGAAAAAGGGTTACTTTGGGAGTCTGTTCGTACCATATGGATTCACGGTACGATTGAGATTTCAGTAATTATAATTGCAGGCTGTGCAGGACTGGTTATTGGTAACAGTATTCTATTTCCCGGCACCTATACAAGACTTCAATCTTTTGTTAGAGGTGCAAAAGACGGCGTTAAAATATTAATTAGTACTATCCCATTCTTTATTATTGCTGGCTTTTTAGAAGGCTTTGTTACCAGACATACAGAAATGCCAGACTGGCTTGCTATTTTTATTATAGGTAGTTCATTAGCTCTTATCATATTCTATTATATTATATATCCAATCAAATTAAAACGTAATTATGAACGAGAAAATACAATTTAAGAAACAGCGTGATATTGGTGAAATTATTACTGATACTTTTAAGTTTATTAGGTCAGAATGGAAGCCCCTTGGCAAAATGATTCTTAAAATTGCAGGGCCAGCGCTTCTTATTATGGTTATTGGTGCTAGTATGTACACGCAGACCGCTCTGGGAGGTTTGGACGGCTTTAACCCTAGTAGCGGTGGTTTTGAAGTTTTTACAGGTACTGTAATTATTAGTTTATTAGTAATGCTGTTAGCTGGGGTTGCCTATTTCGGATTATTATATGGTACAGTACTCAACTATATAAAATCGTACATCAATAACAATGGAGAAGCTAAAGAGGAAGAAGTTGCTGACGGTGTTCGCGCTAATTTCTGGAGCTTAATAGGTCTTGGTTTTATGATTGTCCTTATTACTGGTGTAGGGATTATGTTATGTTTTATTCCAGGAATATATGCTGGTGTCGCTTTTGGGACCGCCTATGCAATACATGTATTTCAAAAAAGGGATGCTATGGACACTATAAGTGAGAGTTTTACTTTTATTAAAAATGAATGGTGGATTACATTTGGTACATACATTGTAATATATGTTATTTATTCTGTAGTAAATCTTATTTTTCAATTACCCCTTGTTATTTACACGTTGCTAAATACGTTTGCTGTAATGGATGAAGTTTCTGCGAACCCTTTAGATATGTTTGACTGGGTTTATACACTACTCAATGCAATTTCATTAATTGCACAGTATTTATTACAGGCTATTCTAGTAATTGCGACTGCATTTGTCTATTTCAACCTGAATGAGAAGAAAAACTTCACAGGTACTATTGAGACTATTGATAGCATAGGAACAGAGGCTTAATAAATGTATAGAATTATTTACATTTTATTGTTTGTCACTACTCTTGTAGTTGCGAACCCGCAGGATTCAACCCAGGTAGAATCAACTGCGGTAATCCAGTATGATGTAGATAGCGGGGTAAGCCCCATTTTTTTTGACGACTCAAAAATTGAAGATTACAAAATTGACAAAGAATTTGATTATAAAGAAGTAAAAAACGATAACTGGTGGACTCGTTTTAAAGATTGGATAAGCCGTGTTTGGGGCGAATTTATAAACTGGTTGTTTGGGGATGTTGAAGGGGGTACTTTTTTAGCAATCCTATTACAATTACTCCCCTATTTATTTTTAGCGGGTTGCATTGCGTTTATTGTCTGGTTAGTCATTAGATTAAATCCTGGTTCAAAGATTCTAGCCTCTCAAGAAACTGCGGGTGTTTTCTTTTCGGAAGAAGAGAAAATTATCAAATCTAAAGACATAGAAAAACTGATTCAAAAAGCGCTACAGAATAATGACTATAGGCTCGCAGTACGGTATTACTATCTTTTAATTCTAAAGCGATTAACAGAATCTGAATTAATTGACTATGAATTTGATAAAACTAATTCTGAATATTTCAATGAAATTTCTGAAACTTCAATAAATTCAGGTTTCAGAAAAATAACGACAATTTATGATTCTATATGGTATGGAAACTTTGTTGTGACTCAAAATGACTACCAAAAGGCAGAACAGCAATTCAAGGATTTAGAACAAAAAATACCCGTAACAAATGTCTAAATTTCAGAAATTATTATTCACTGCATTTATTGTCGTCTTAGCGGTCCTGGTATACGCAGAAGCTACTAAAAAACATCCTTTAAGTTGGTTTCCTAGTTATAGTAAATTTGATAAAACCCCCTTAGGCACTTATGTATTTCACGACTTGCTTTCTAATAAATTAGGAGACCGTTTTATTGAAGTTAATAGACCTCCTTTTGAAGTTTTAAAAGACTCTACATTAGCAGGTACCTATTTCTTTTTAAATAATTTTATTGAATTTGACCCCGCAGAAGTTGAAGACCTTCTAGAGTGGACTCATAAAGGAAATACTGTTTTTATTGCTTCCGAATCCATCCCCCAAAAATTAAGTGATACCTTGTCATTAAAGACGTCTAGTGATTATTTATTAGATAACATTGGTTCGGAACCTTTACTTAATTTCACAAATAAAAATTTAAACGCTGAAGAAGCTTATCGCTTAAAAAAAGAATTTCCTGTAATTTATTTTAAAGAAATAGACACACTAGATCAAAGGGTTTTAGGGCTATCCCAAATTTATAACGACACGCTAAAAATCACTAATCCCAAGATTAATTTTATTGAAGCTCCCTTTGGAGATGGTAAAATTTTTATTCATTTACAGCCACAAATCTTCAGTAATTACGGTTTGTTAACTGAGAACAATCATGAGTTATCAGAAAAAGCATTATCATACATACCAGAACATGATAAACTAATATGGGATAACTATTATAAAACTGGAAAGAAAATTAATATTTCTCCCCTAAAAGCTATTCTTACAAATAAGTATCTAAAATGGGCCTATTATTTAGTACTTATAGGTGTAGTTCTTTTTGTTCTTTTTGAAGGAAAACGTAAACAACGTAACATACCTATTGTGACACCTTTAAAAAACAAGACTTTTGAGTATACACAAACCATATCTGGAATGTATCTTGATAAAAAACAGCATCATAAAATAGCACTAAAACAAATAAATCTATTTACAGAGTTTGTTAGAACTCGACTTCGTTTGCCTAAAGAAAAAGTAGATAGACGTTTTATTAAAACAGTTGCAGCTAGAAGTGGAAACACATTAGAAGATACTACAGCAATTTTCACTTTAATTGAAAAAATACAATACCAGAATGACCAGCTGACCACGCAAAGCGATCTGGAACAATTATTTAAAACAATTTCACAATTTAAACAAAAAACAGATGGACAATCTTGAAGCACAAAATGATGAACTTCATTTTAATAACCGTATCCCTTTAGAAGAACTAAAAAATGCGGTTGCAGCTATTAAGCAACAATTAGCTAAAGTCATTGTTGGACAAGAAGACTTTATAGAATTGCTTATCGTAAGTCTATTAGCCAATGGACACGTATTAATAGAAGGAGTTCCAGGAATTGCAAAAACAATTACGGCAAAATTATTTGCTAAAACATTAAAAACAGACTTTAGTCGTATTCAATTTACACCAGATTTAATGCCAAGTGACGTTCTGGGTACTAGTATATTAAATATGAAGTCCTCGGAGTTTGAATTTAAAAAAGGACCTATTTTTTCTAATGTAATTCTAATTGACGAGATAAATAGAGCACCTGCAAAAACACAAGCCGCACTTTTTGAAGTGATGGAAGAACGTCAAATTACAATGGATGGACATCGTTATATCATGGAATATCCTTTTTTAGTACTTGCTACTCAGAATCCTGTAGAACAAGAAGGTACCTATGCCCTACCAGAAGCTCAATTAGATCGATTCTTATTTAAAATAAAAGTTGAATACCCTAATCTAGATGAAGAGGTACAAATACTTAAGTCACACCACAGCCGCAAACAGGTGATGCCACAAGATCAAATTGACGGAGTGCTCACACCAGAAAATTTAAAGAAATTTAGAGCTCAAGTACAAGAAATATTGGTTGAAGACAAACTATTTGTATATATAGCGCAGATAGTAGACAAGACACGTAATCATCCACATTTATACCTTGGTGGTTCACCTCGTGCTTCTTTAGCTATAATGAATGCCTCAAAATCATATGCCGCTATAAATGGACGAGATTTCGTAACCCCAGATGATATTAAAAAAAGCTTAGCGCCAGTTTTGCGTCATCGTGTTATCCTATCACCAGAAAGAGAAATGGAAGGAATGACGCCAGAAACAGTAATAGAAATGATTACACAATCTATAGAAATTCCAAGATAAATTTTGATCAAATTCTTTAAATCACTTTATTTAACACCACGCTTTTTTTATGCGCTAGCGTTGCTATCTGTATGCTTTTTAGTTAGTTTTTGGCAACCAGTCATCTATGGTGTCGTCTGGCTCATATTTTTAGGTTTTGGCTTATTGTTAATTATTGAAGCTAGTATGCTATGGAGTGGAACAGGTCTAAAAGGAAAAAGAATTTTACCAGAAAAATTTAGCAATAGCGACCCTAATGAGGTGAATATTCAATTAGACAACAGATATACCTTTAAAATAGAATTATTAATAATTGATGAACTACCTATTCAATTTCAGAAAAGAGATTTTGATAAGACAATTTTTATAAAAGGGAAACAACTAAAAACGTTTCAATATACCGTTCGGCCAGTGGAGCGCGGAGAATATAGCTTCGGAAAATTGAACTGCTATACTTCTTCGGAAATAGGGTTACTTCGGAAGCGTTATGTTTTTGATAATGAACAACTTGTAAAAGTGTACCCGTCATTCGTTCAGATGAAAAAATATGATTTTCTCGCCATAGACAATAGATTGAGTATTGCTGGTTTAAAGAAAATACGTCGCATTGGCCAGACCATGGAGTTTGAACAAATAAAGAATTATGTAGTAGGAGACGATGTGCGTAATGTAAACTGGAAAGCAACAGCAAAGGCTGGTTCACTAATGGTAAATCAATACCAAGATGAAAAAATGCAACCCGTTTATAATGTTATTGATACTAGTAGAGTAATGAAAATGCCCTTTAAGGGGCTTAAATTATTAGATTACGCTATAAACAGCTCACTAGCTTTTAGCAACATTGCATTAAAAAAGAATGACAAAGTTGGACTGCTTGATTTTTCTCATAAAATAGGAAATTTCCTCCCTGCATATGCTAAGAAAACCTATTTAAACAATATTCTTGACGGACTATACAATACAAATACTCAGTTTTTAGACAATGATTTTAGTACACTACAAGCTTTTATAAAACAACGTATCACGCAAAGGAGTTTGATAATGCTGTATACAAACTTTGAGCATATATCAGCTTTACACAGACAACTACCCTATTTGCAAGCAATAGCGAAGAAACACGTATTAGTTGTGGTCTTTTTTGAAAATACAGAATTGCGAGTATTGAGTGAGGTTAATGCGCAATCTATACCAGAAATTTATGACCAAACTATTGCTCAGCAATTCCAGTTTGATAAAAAATTAATGGTTAGAGAACTCCAAAAAAGAGGAATTCAAACCATTCTAACCGCTCCAGAAGACCTAACGGTTAATACCATCAATAAGTACCTAGAGATAAAAGCAAGAGGACTGCTATAGCTTAAAAAACAACTACGCACTATTAT
>JALZVC010000043.1 GCA_023301205.1 Flavobacteriaceae bacterium | reverse complement strand
CCCTTAATTATGAAATATAACATCCTTTTAATCGCCTGCTCTTTAATAGTTATGTCTTGTTCCAGTACTAAAAAGAAAGTAGCTACCACTCAACAATCATCCACCGACAATACTGTAGCTGTTGCCGATAAGATGAGTAAGGAAGAAAAAACCACTTATGTAATAAATAAGAACACGTCTGAAAAACCTGCAAGTGTAGCAGTAAAAGAAACTCCTGCTGTGTTGCCGGTAGTACCAAAAACAGTTATTGAAACTACTATTGAGGAGGAAGTAGTTGCACAAACCCCTCCAGCTCCTAGAAACCCAGCTAAAGTAGCGATTATTGAGCACGAAACAATCCTTGAAGAACCACAATTAGATCACGCCGCATTGCACAGCCCATTTGATACCTTGTTAAATAACAACGTATCTAGTGAAGGAAATGTAAACTACAATGGTTTTAAAAGTAACCGGAGAACATTGACTGCCTATATTACTGCTTTAGGTGAAAATCTTCCTGAAGACAGCTGGACTAAAGATGAAAAACTATCCTACTGGATGAATGCTTATAACGCCATGACCGTAGACCTCATATTACGAAATCAACCTATAGCAAGTATTAAAGACATCAAGAAGCCTTGGGATCAACGTCTTTGGAAATTAGGAGACAAATGGTACAACCTTGAAGAAATAGAACATGCTATTCTTAGAAAAATGGGTGACCCTCGTATTCATTTTGGGATTAATTGCGCCTCCTTTTCTTGCCCACCATTATTAAATGAAGCTTTTGTGCCAAGCAAAGTAGATTCGCAATTAAACATAGTTGCCACTAACTTTGTCAATGATAAAAGTAGAAATACGATTTCTGAAGACAGCGTTCAGATTTCAAAAATATTTAATTGGTTCTCAAAAGATTTTACACAAAACGGAAGCATCGTTGATTATCTAAACAAATACGCAACCGTTAAAATTTCTAAAAATGCTAAAGTGCGCTATATGGATTATAACTGGGAGTTAAACAAATAATCAAATATAATAACACAATGGCTATTAGCACTAGCCTTAAAACTTTAAGTAATACAGTAAGCTTAAAATTGAAAGCGTTGCTCCTTTGAATATTAAAGGTTATCACAGAAAACCAAACGAATAAAAACAACTAATCACTTCGCTTTTAGATCATTGGAGCACAAGTGAATATATAAAAGCTTTAAATTTACGTAAGTTACACTGTATGGTAAGTATTATTATCCCTGTTCTTAATGAAGCTGAAAACATTATTTCAGTTTTAGAAAATTTGACGAACAATGCTTCATCAAAAAACATTGCAGAAATCATATTAGTGGATGGCGGCAGCCAGGATAATTCAGTATCACTCATTACTTCTTTTGCAAAAAATTCAAGCTTTACCATTAGCTGTTTTTCTTCAGAAAAAGGGCGAGCTAAGCAAATGAATGTGGGTGCAAAAAAAACATCTGGAGCTATTTTATATTTTTTGCATGCAGACTCTTACCCTCCTAAAAATTTTGACGCTCTTATTATTTCCGAAATAGAAAAAGGTAACCCAGCAGGATGTTTTAAAATGAAATTTAACAGCGACCATTGGTGGTTGCGATTAGCGAGTTTCTTAACTAAATTTTCTTGGCGTTGTAGTCGTGGCGGTGACCAAAGTCAATTTATTACACGAGAACTTTTTGACAAGATAGGTGGTTTTGATGAATCATATATTATTTATGAAGATAATATTCTAATCAATGAATTATACAAACGAAAAAAGTTTGTTGTTATACAAGAGTGGATTAGGTCATCCGCGAGAATGTATGAAGAAAAAGGTGTTTGGTATGTGCAATATCATTTTTGGGCAATCTATGTGAAAAAATGGTTTGGTGCTGACGCAGAAGAACTTCTTGCCTATTATGATAAAAACTTAAAGCAATCTCGAATCCCTAAAATTTCAGAAGAAAAAGAGATCGCCATTAAAGAGGCACCTTACTAAAAATACTGACCTATACCAAAAACAAAACCACTAGTAGAATCTGTCGTTATTCCATATCCGTAGTCTACCCTGAAAGTGGCATTAAAGATCTTCTTATGGATAAAACGAAAACCAAGACCTGGATAGACGCGCATGTTCTGGTTAGCGCTAAAATCCCCAAAGTCTCCGCCAGGATTTCGCCAACTACCTGCATCTATAAATCCATTTCCTTGAAGGATATAGGAGGAATTATCTACAAAGGTATGTCGATACTCTGTATTGAGAACAATCACTCCTGTTCCCCTATCAATGGTGTTTCCAACACCACGCACATTGAGGTTATTATCTACAGAAAAAGGAGCAAATGGGGAGTCTGCATTAGTTGCTAGTCCCACACGTAATCTGCTTGCCCAATTTCCTTTTTCACCAACTCGTGAAAAATATTGAAAATCATTCCACCATATAATAAAATTTGGTAAAGTCTCATCATTAGCTGTCACATACTGCACATTGAGTGTGCTTTTAAAACCTTTTACATATTGATAGTAAGCATCTAAACCATTATACTCGTAGATAAACTTCACGAGGTTTTTATTTACGCTAAAATCGGTTGGAATATCATCTGCAGTGGCACCAAAGAGATATTTATAATCTTCTTTAAAAATGTTTATTCCAGCTTCAATACGGTGTTTAAAATTAAACTCATACAGCCCTAAAATCTCAAAAGATGTATTATTATATCGATATTCTGCCGTACCTTCATCTAAAAAAACTGGCTCTTGCGTAGTGAGACTCTGGAAGGTAAAAGCAAGTCCAACCCTATTATTAAAAAGAAATGGAGCACGAATACCTGCTCCAAAAGAATCAAAAATATCTCTTTGATAAAAGCCCCCAAAAGCGATATTACGTCCTAATGTATTAAACTCATACAAACCTACACGATACGCAAACTCTTCATCATTAGTGGTATACACATTGAGTTGTGGGTTAAGGGTGAAATTCTCCTCAATCGTATAAAACACATTGTATTGATTATCGTGCGAATAAAACACTTGAAAATAGGCATGGCCTACAGCAGGCAATCGCTTTAAACGAATGATATCCTGCTCTAACATTAAAGAATCGAGCATCTTACCTTCATCAACATTACTTATAAGTTTCACAAAAGAAGCCTTTAAGCGTTTGTTCCCCTGTACTTCCACACTCCATACGGTGGGCTCTTTTAATTCTGGTATGGTTTGCTCTTGCGCTTGGCTATAAAAAGCCACGCCCAAGAAAAAAAATAGACATAAGAGATGTTTCACAATAGTATGGGACGTTTTTATTCTATGACTAACACGCAATTAATTAGAATATTGTTTAAAAACATTCTTAATTTCTTGCGCTACTGGTTTATTTTGAGGAGTAAATCGGGTATTTTCAAGACCTCCTACATCGTCGTGATTAACAAACCATTTCCAAACAAAGCCACCCGAAAACCAAGGTTCTGGATATAGTTCTTCATAAAGTGCTTTGGTCAAGTTTGTTTGTGCTTCCATATTTACACCTTTCTTATCGCGTGAACTTACCCAAGGTTCTTTTCCCGAAAAATCTACACTTCTGTAGCCATATTCGGTAAATAATATTGGCTTATTAAACGCTTCGGAAACACCCTTAATTTCAAGTTTCCAAGGTTGCCAACCTGCGCGTGCTTCTGCTACAGTGGGTGTCTTAGTATCTGCTATAGGGAAATAGGCATCTACCCCTATATAATCTAACTCGTTCCAAAAAGGTACTCTTTTATATTCATCCCAATTTGCAGCATAGGTAAGCTTCCCTTTATAAATACTCCTTACATCTTTAATAAGCTGTATCCAGTAATTTGGACGATTAGCTACAAATTTCTCTAACTCAGTCCCAATGCAAAATATTGCTACACTTTCTTCTTGAGCAAGGCTTGCATATTCTAGGATAAACTTGCGATAAGAATCTTCTAGAGCGACCCAATTTTCTTCGGTTGCCATTTTGAGATATCCCGTATATTCTCCGCCGCTTATCCAAATTTGTGGCTTGATCATAACGTCAATGTCAACTTTACGTAATTCTGCCACGTAGTTGCGTCCCCCTTCTTTGGTTTCACCATACCATTGCCTATCTGTATTAAAAATAATCTGAGGTGTGTCATTTTCTGGCAAAAAACCAAAAGGCATAACCGCAGCATAGTTCGCATTTATCTCTTGCAAAGGTTTTACATGAGAGCTATTTATTGGGTTTGGGTTTGCAACAAAACTAACAGCATTAATTTTAGAATTCTGTCCATTGCAACCTAACATTATAAAGGTCAAAAAAAGGATAGCAAATACGTTTTTCATAAAGTAAATAGAGCAATTAATTTTATTTTAAAGATATAGTTTAATCTAATTCAAGAGTTAGAAACATAAAAAAACCTTTCAAGCAAAAATAAACTAGAAAGGCAGTATCTCAATGTAAATAAATAAATTTTCTTCTTAGTTTAAGATAACTCTCAATCCTATACTAAAAACTTGTACTAAATCTTGAGAGTTTAAAAAGTTTTAAATTTTAAAAAACTGACTATCAATTCTATATAAGCAAAAGAGATCTAAGTGTGTTACTATTTCTTGATGAAGATAATTCTATTGCGTATTAAAAGTGCGCTGCCCTAGTACATTCACCCAGTTATCTTCACTCACCCCCATAAGAGTAAATCCATAAGTTGTTTCGGGTATTAGTATTGGTGGTGTTTCTAAAGTGATATTTAAAACCACATTATCCAGTATATAATACTGGAACTGTTCTTCAAAAGTATAGGTCCCAGACAACAATTCGTCAGTAGCATCAGAGACTACCTGGAAATAAATGGCATTTTTATTATCTGCAAGATTATTCCAATTAAATAGGGGCATTCCCATCTTCGGTTCTTCAATAGTTATTTGATCTGTAAATTGAGTGTTCTGGGTTTTATGTCTAAGACGTATTGGATTAGAGAGATGCAAGATGCCACTTTCGAAAAAGCTAATAATTACCCATTTCTCCTCTACCGTCTGTCTTGTAAACGTTTTGATATATCCATTAAAAAAATCTTCTATGGGGAGGGATACTTCAAAATATTCTGAATAATCATTTTTATCTACCGTGACATTAACAGTTTCAAAATATCGTAAATCTGTAGCGCCAGGCCTTGGGTATACATAAGCGATTACCTCTTCGGGATTCTCAGAACCAGAAGCGCAAGCAATTACATTATCTATCTGGATATCATTGAGCGCAACAAGATCTGACAGTGTATTAATTACCGCGACATCATCTAAGTCATCACCTCCATCTCGGCTACAAGCGACACCTAAAAGGGCTATTAAGATGTATTTAATATTTCTCAAAATACTTTTTTATTACTTCTTGAGCAGGTTTATTTTGTGGTGTAAATCTATTATTCTCTATTCCTCCTACTTGATCGTGATGGATAAACCATTTCCATACAAACCCTCCTGCAAACCAATCTTCATTCCAGAAGGTCTCAAAAACGGCTTGGGTAGCATTTGCCTGAGCTTCTAAATTTACTTTACCCTCTTCTCTATGCGTTGCCCAAGGCTCTTTACCCGTATAATCCATGCTGCGATATCCCCATTCTGTAAAGAGGACTTGTCGTTTTTGGAGTTGCGAAAAAGTTACCATCTCTTGTTTCCATCTTTCCCATCCTTTTTTAGCTTGCGCTACTGTGGGTGTTTGCATTTCACTTATGGGAAAATAACTATCAATACCTATATAATCTAATTGATCCCAAAAAGGCACTCTAGAATACTCATCCCAGTTAGAAGCATAGGTCAATTTTCCCTTGTAGATCGCTCTTACTTCTTTAATTAACTTTCGCCAATAATTGGGTCTACTCGCTACAAATTGTTCTAATTCTACTCCTATACTAAAAATGTTTACCTGTTCTATTTGCGCTAATTTTGCATAGTCTAGAATGAAGATGCGATAGGAGTCTTCAAAGGCTTTCCAATCATCTTCATTTTGCATCGTAAGATGACCGGTATATTGGCCATGGCGTATCCAGAGATGTGGCTTAAGCATCACTTTAATACCGCGAGTTTGCAATTGACCTATGTAATTATGACCTCTCTCTTTCGTTT
Source organism: Flavobacteriaceae bacterium (assembly GCA_023301205.1). GTDB lineage: Bacteria > Bacteroidota > Bacteroidia > Flavobacteriales > Flavobacteriaceae > Patiriisocius. Next base: position 10,524 of record JALZVC010000043.1, on the reverse strand, counting down.
CACTATACCCCTGTCTATTATATCTAACCTGGGTAGGGTTCTCAATACTTATAAAACCAAAAGGCATCACTGCAGCATAATTAGCTTCAACATTTTTTAATGGAGTTATATGAGTGCTATTAACTGCACTCCTATTTGACACAAAACTCACTCCATTTATTTTGCCTGAATTCTTTTTTTGAGCATAAGAACCTTGACAAATAAGGAGTAAAGCAATAAGTTTAATAAAGCTATTCATTGGTTCATCTTGAATCCTCAAATAATATTAATTTTAGCTAATTAGTAAAAATAATGAGTCCAAAAAGTTTGTTTAACCGATTTCAAAACTTTTCGGGAAATCTAACTAATATCGCCTAGCGCATTAAAAGAGCTAGGCGATGTTATGTTTTTTTTAAAGCAAATAACGAAGTCCTATATTGTATGACTCTCCTAGGCCTGAATCATTACCTCTTGCAAAATAGCTAAATAACGCTTCTATATTTAATGACTTGGTCAGTTGGTATTTTGCACCTGTACCTACTGCTGTAAGGTCTTGTTCAAAATCGTTTCCTAAATCAATAAGTTGAAAATGCTGCACAAATACTTGTGCTGTAAATTTAGAGCTAGGAAAATAACTTAAGAAAGCTCCTGGTGTAAGTCGTAAACTATCATTTGCAAAACTTCCTTCTGATCTTCCATCTTCAAGAAAAACTAAATCTTCTCCAAAATTAAATTCTGTATTTAAATCAAAAAACAATTGCCATTCTTTACTATTACCTAGTGCTAAATCATAAAAGAATCTGTTTTGAAATGTAAAACCGTCTTGATCAAAAAATACACCCTCATCAAATTCACTTTCAATAGTTGGAATTACAAATGATGTTTGAACAGAAAAATTACTCAAATTCTTAAAAGGAACAAACTTCACACTAGGTGCTATACTTGTAAGACCACTTCTGGCAGTACCACGTTCTCCATCGAAAGAAAACACGTCAAACGCACCTCTACCCCCTATGGTATTTGAACGAAATTCTAAGATTGCTCCTACCGTTACTCTTCTGTTTTCTGACACTCCATAAAAAGCATCTAATGTAGAAGTAAAGAAATTTTCTCTTGATGCACTACGAACATCTCCATCAACATTAGCAATTCTGGTTTGTGTAAATAAGTTGTTAAACCATTTAATATCAATTTGACCCTCCCCTATTAATTTTGAAGGTGTTAAGTTTTGTATTACAGATCCGCCTTGATCATCATCAGCACTATCATCCTGTGCATTAACTCCAAGTGTTATAAAAAGACCAAGTACTATTAATAATATATTTTTCTTCATGGTTTTAGATTTTTGTTGTGCCTTCCAAGCCCTATTTTAATGGATATCACCATCGGGCTAGGAGAAAGAGTTTTTAGTTTGGTTGTTAGATTATTTAGTTTGGTTTAAAGTCCAGTCATATGCATAATAAGACACTTTAGACTTTTTAGGAAGTGCTTCCTTACGAAATTTGTTGATATAGTCTATCTCACTCCCGTTTTGTGTAAAGTCACCTTTATACCACTCAAAAATTTGAGACAATTGTACTTTAGTCCCTTTTACTCTAATAAAGTTGGGATTGTTTAAAGCAATTTCTGTTTGCTTTTGCAACTGCTTTTCAAGAGCTCCTGGGGTATAAGCACTGTTAATAATTGGAGGACATCCCAAACCAGCACATACTAAGACAAAATGAAAGCGTGCTTCCTGAGGAAACTTAGCCCTCAATAGTTTGTTCTCAATATCATTAAGAGTAATACTCTTTCCGCCTACATCTCTTGTTGTTTTGTCAAAAAATCCTTTAATATCCAATGGTGATTTTACAGGATACTCCACTAAGATGCCTTTAATTACAGTAAGATTGTAAGCGTTAATCCAAAAAGATTGAAACTCTGCTGCGTTATTTTCCGAAACTTTAATACCCTCAGCTTGTTTTAGCAAGTTATTTAATCCATCTGGACTTGCTGCAATCGCTTTATAATTTACTCTTCCATTAGAGACATAAGTTTTAAAAAAAACGTCGGCTTCTTTAAAAAACGTATCCGTTGATTGTGCTTTTGTTGCGCCTATTGCCACAAACAGAAATAATGTGGTTAAAAATAAATTTTTCATTTTAATTGATTTTATAGTTGGCTTCTAAGTCAATAAAATTACGACATACTTACAAAACCACCTCTTAAATATTTGCCAAAATCAACAAATACAGCACTTAAGAAGTATGAAAAAATATTAACATATAAAAACAACCCTATTATTGTAAAGTTTGTAACTTGTGTTGCGACACATTAGATGAGTTTTATCTTTTTACTAACCATACCTAACTTAATTTTAAAACCCACAATACAACCTAATAAGCACCCAAATAAAGGGAGAAAAAGATAAATTGCACACTAACATCTTCTAACACAACCGAAGTTGATTCTTTACGCAAACACTATCTTTCTTATGTATTAAATATCACATTAATATGAAGCACATTGTTATTATAGGAAATGGAATTGCAGGCGTTTCTGCTGCAAGACACATCCGTAAATTATCAGATAATAAGATCACAATTATTTCTGCAGAAACAGATCATTTCTTCTCGCGCACAGCATTGATGTACATTTATATGGGTCATATGAAATACGAGCACACGAAGCCTTATGAGGATTATTTCTGGGAAAAAAATCGCATAGACCTAAAAAGAGCTTTTATCAAACAAGTAATTACAACCGATAAAGTATTAATTACAGGAGAAGGAGAAAAAATAAGCTATGACTCTTTAATTCTAGCTACGGGATCAAAGCCTAATAAATTTGGCTGGCCTGGACAGGATTTAAAAGGAGTGCAGGGATTATATTCTAAACAAGATCTTGACAAACTAGAAGAAAACGCGCCTAACAATGAAGTTTGTAATAGAGCAGTAATAGTGGGTGGAGGATTAATAGGTATTGAAATGGCAGAAATGCTCAGGGTTAGAAATATCCCGGTGACATTTTTAGTTAGAGAAAATAGTTTCTGGAATGGTGTTTTGCCTGCTGGAGAAAGCGCAATGATTAATGACCATATTCGTGATCATCATATTGATTTACGATTAGGCACTAATTTAAAAGAAATTATTAGTGATGAAAACGGGCGAGCTAAAGCTGTAGTAATAGCAGAAACAGGTGAAGAACTTCCTTGTAACGTGGTTGGATTAACAGCTGGAGTGGCTCCAAACATTGCTTTCTTAAAAGATAGCGGAATAGAATTAGGACGCGGTATAAAAGTAAATCGCTTTTTAGAGACAAACGTAAAAGACGTATATGCGATAGGTGATTGTGCAGAACAACACAAACCTATAGGTATGCGACGCCCTATTGAGGCTGTATGGTATACAGGTAGAATGATGGGAGAAACCCTTGCGCAAACTATCTGCGGAAATAGGATAGAATACAAACCTGGGCATTGGTTTAATAGCGCTAAGTTTCTTGATATTGAATATCAAACTTACGGTTGGGTTTTTGGAAAACAACAAGAATACGAACAACAGTTTCACTGGAAACATACCGACAACACAAAATGCATAACTGTGTCTACTCATAAAGAGACTGGTAAGTTTTTAGGCATCAACACCTTTGGCATAAGAATGCGCCACAAAGTTTTTGACAATTGGCTTACCGAAGAACGCACTACAGATTACGTAATCAAACATTTACCTGAAGCCAATTTTGATCCAGAATTCTACAAGCAATTTGAAAATCAAATTATAACTGCTTACTCAAAACAAGTACAAACCGCATAATCATATCATAATGAGTACAAAATCAAACGAAAGCATGTCTCTTGCATCACCTAATGCACAGGACATATCAACAAAGAAAAAAGTAGCTTTAGCAATAGGATTTACAGGATTATTCATCTTAGTCCTAGCGCTAGCAAATGTAACTTTACCAAGTCAAGGTCTGTTTTTAACATTGTCACTAGCCTTAATTACAGCTGGTATCGTTTTATATTCTAGAGATGAATATCTCACAAAATTAGAAGGAATAAAAAACGATGAAACGTGGTTTAAATCTATCTCATCAAGAGGTGTTTGGGGCTGGGTTTTAGGAGTTGTACTCACATTATTTTATATCGTGCTTTACTTCTTTGCAGAGCTTTTAGGTCTTGGTACCGATGGCGCTTCAAATACGGGATTAATTGCACTTTTTGACCCATTGAGCCAATTATTAAGTGGACGTAATGCGAGTCAATGGTTTGTGTATGGAGCACTTTATACGGTTGCTATTGTAGCTTTTGGATATAAATTCATGCTTAAATATCGTCACAACAGGTATCAACAATTACGTACGGGTTCTGTTATGTTTTTTCAGATGGCTTTTGCTTTTTTGATTCCAGAGTTTATGTACCGTTTAAACTCTGACGTCCCTTATAATGACATTAAAAACATGTGGCCATTAAACTACTATGCTTTTGATGAGTGGCGTGTAGATCAGTTTATTAATTCTGGGACGATTGGTATGGCATTTTTAATTTTTGGTATTCTTTCCATATTTGTAGTATCCCCTATTTTAACCTATAAATATGGTAAAAGATGGTATTGCTCCTGGGTTTGCGGTTGTGGAGGTCTTGCAGAGACTGCAGGAGATGCTTTTAGAAACTTATCTTCTAAAAAAATGTCCGCTTGGAAATTTGAAAGATGGTTAATTCATACTGTTCTTGTATTTTCTGTAGTTATGACTATAGGTGTGATTTATACTTATTTAGGTTATGACGCTAACAAGTATTGGTTTAACAAAGATAATTTTCTACTTTTTATTGGTGGTTTTCTAACCGTGGTCTTTACAGTGATTATGATCTTTAAACGTAATGAGTTAGGTAAAGATGCACGTTATGGTGCTATTGGTTATATCGTTGTGATTGCAGCTTTAATTGGTATGCATTACACAGGAACAACAAACGAAATATTCTACCTCCCTGCTAGTGATATGCGCGCAGCGTATGGTTTTTACATAGGCTCTATATTCTCTGGAGTAATTGGGACTGGGTTTTACCCTATTTTAGGAAACAGAGCTTGGTGTCGTTTTGGTTGCCCTATGGCAGCTGTATTAGGTTTTCAGCAACGTATGTTCTCTAAGTTTAGAATTACAACTAACGGTGGTCAATGTATTTCTTGTGGTAATTGTTCTAACAGTTGTGAGATGGGTATTGACGTAAGAGCTTATGCACAAAAAGGAGAGAATATTGTACGTAGTTCTTGTGTAGGATGCGGTGTATGTTCTGCAGTATGCCCACGCGGTGTACTTAAATTAGAGAACGGCGCACTAGAAGGACGTATCAACCCTACAGATGTTTTACTAGGTAATGATGTTGACCTAATGGAATTAATGAACAACAAATAAGAATATCATTTACCCTTTTTAAAGTACTAATAAACCTCTCAAAATTTAATAACTGAGAGGTTTGTTTTTTTACGTTAGCTTGAGTGATCTATATCGTCTAAACATTAAATTACTATGCAATGAAATTATCGAAAATCGCAACACTAGTCATTTTAGTACTAACAATAAACACTATGAGTGCACAGATTAACAAACCTAGTTTAAGCCCAAGAGTAACTGCAGATTATAACGTAGGGCTTGCAAAAATAAAGATAGATTATGGGCAAGCTAATAAGCAAGACCGAATAGTTTTTGGAGGTTTAATACCCTATAACCGTGTCTGGAGAACTGGCGCAAATGCCTCCACAAAAATCACTTTTGACACACAAATAACGCTTGCTGGCGTTACTGTACCAGCTGGAACATACGGGTTATATACTATTCCAAATAAAGGAGAGTGGACTATTATTTTACACAAAAATGCTGCATTGTGGGGTTCTAAAGACTATGAAGAAAAAAATGATTTTGCACGCATACAGATAGCGCCTATAAACACAAAAGACACCAGAGAAACACTGGGTATCTACTTTGAAAACTACACCGCAAACGGAGGTGATTTAGTGATCGCTTGGGAAAACACTAAAATTGCACTCCCTGTTTTTGTTGATACTGACGCCCTTATTTATAAAGAAATTGACGATAAAATCACTACTGCAACTGGTGCGATAAGTGCCCAAACTTATTTTGACGCAGCCCAATTTTACTACCACAAAAATTATGAGTTAGCCACTGCCGTAACATGGTTTGACCAAGCACGCGCAATGGAGCCTACCCGATTCTGGTATACCTATTATCGCGCAGAACTTGCACTACAACTAAATGACACAGAAACCGCACGCACCCTAGCAACAGAGTGTCTTGAAGCTGCAAAAGCCAACCCATCAACAGATTACGGCTACATTGCAAAGGCTACATTGCTTTTAGACCAATTAAAAAAATAAATACGTTAGGAGGCTCACATTTTTACGTCTAAGAATTTATGCAATTAAAAATTAGCATTTTACTACTACATATATTTCTCTTCGGAAATAGTCACCATGTGTTTTCTTCGGAAATATTAGGCACTGAAAAAATGTATGCAAAAGAATACTTTGCTAACGGAAATTTAAAAGCAGAGGGTTGGAAATCAATGGATACTAAAACCGATTTTTGGGTTTTTTATCACGAAAATGGGAAGGTGGCATCTAAAGGACATTTCCGAAGTAATCAACGCGACGGGTACTGGTATTTTTATGATGAAAGTAGCAACGTTTTAAAAGAAGGGCATTTTGAAAATGGAAGTGCAGAAAATTGGTGGATTTTTTACGATATTGCAAATCAAAGTAAAAGTAAATTTCAATACAAAGACAATAAAAAAAATGGATTTGCATTGCTGTACAAAAATCGAAAATTAGTGAAAGCTCAAGAATATTTAAACAACAAAAAGACTGGGGAATGGACTTCGATACTAGCATTTAAGCTAGATAACCCCAACGTATCCTTAAGATGAATCCTATCATTAATGTAATTATCCCAGCCTTTAACGAGGAAAGCTCCATAGGTTATGTTATTAAGGATATCCCAGATGTGGTTAATGAAATTATAGTTGTAAGTAACAACTCTACAGACACTACAGAAGAGGTTGCCGCAGCAGCAGGTGCTACGGTTTTAAAAGAATCAAATAAAGGCTATGGCTATGCCTGCCTTAAAGGTATGCGCTATGTAGCTGCTAAAAAAACTACTCCCGATATTATTGTTTTTTTAGATGGAGATCATAGTGATTATCCAGAACAAATGCTAGAACTTGTAGCTCCTATTATCAATAAAAATATTGACTTTGTAGTAGGTGCAAGGGTTGCTAACTTGAGAGAAGATGGGTCAATGACGGCACCACAAAAATTTGGAAACTGGCTCGCCACCTCCTTAATGTCGTTGTTTTTTAAATCCACTTTTACAGATTTAGGACCATTTAGAGCCATTAAATATGACAAACTTCTTGCTTTAGACATGGAAGACAAGACTTATGGCTGGACGGTAGAGATGCAATTAAAAGCTTTAAAAAAGAAATATACGTATGTAGAAGTACCCATGAAATATAGAAATAGAATAGGTGTTTCTAAAGTTTCTGGAACGATAAAAGGTGCTATATTTGCAGGCGTTAAAATATTAGGTTGGATTTTTAAATATTCGTTCAAAAAATGATTTGGCAAACCATAATAATGGTGATTTATTCTGTAGCACTATTGCTCATATTCATGTATGCATTAGCACAACTAAACCTGCTCTTCAACTACCTGAATTCGAGGAAAAAAGACAGCAAATGTGCACAATTTAACTTCTCAAATCCAGACGAAATCCCTCTTGTTACCATACAATTACCTGTCTATAACGAACTCTATGTCATGGACAGATTACTGGAGAACATTGCGCTTTTAGAATACCCACCAGGAAAATTAGAAATACAAGTTTTAGATGATTCTACAGATGAATCATTTGCAACAACTGCAATACATATTGAAAAATTAAAAGCAACCGGTCTTGACATTAAACACATTACTAGAGCAGATAGATCTGGCTTTAAAGCAGGTGCTTTAAAGGAAGGTTTAAAAGTGGCAAAAGGTGAGTTTATTGCCATTTTTGATGCTGACTTTCTTCCGCAGAAAAACTGGCTCTACCTTACTGTACCTTACTTTAAAAATGAAGAAATAGGAGTAGTACAAACGCGTTGGGGTCATATTAATAAAAATTACTCACTATTAACAAAGGTGCAAGCATTTGCGCTAGACGCCCATTTCACATTAGAACAAGTAGGACGTAACAGCAAAGGTCATTTTATCAATTTTAACGGAACCGCTGGGGTTTGGCGTAAAGAATGCATTTATGATGCAGGAAACTGGGAAGGAGACACACTAACAGAAGATTTAGATCTTAGTTATCGCGCACAATTAAAAGACTGGAAATTTAAATATCTTGAAAATGTAGAAACACCTGCCGAATTACCTGTTGTTATTAGCGCCGCACGATCACAACAATTTAGATGGAATAAAGGCGGAGCTGAGAATTTCCAAAAAATGTCAAGACGTGTTTTAGCAAGTAACAATGTGTCTAAGAAAACAAAAATCCATAGCCTATTACATCTATTGAACAGCACGATGTTTTTAAACATATTCTTAGTCGCTTTGCTTAGTATTCCTATGCTTTACATTAAAAATGAATATACACACTTAAAAGTTTACTTTTTTGTAATGAGCTTCTTTGTCACTAGCACATTGATTTTCTTTATCTGCTACTGGTACACTTTTAAAAATATTTATGGTGGTGGACTTAAACAATTTATAAAATATATTGGGATGTTCTTCATTTTCTTTACTGTAGCAATGGGCTTCTCCTTACATAATACCATCGCAGTAATTGAAGGTCATATAGGCAAGAAAAGTGAATTTGTACGCACACCCAAATTTAACATTAGTACTATTAAAGATAAGTGGAAAGGCAATAAATACTTAAAGAAAAAAGTCTCTGTTAACGTGATTTTTGAAGGTATACTAATGCTCTACTTTGCCTTTGGTATGTACTCTGCATTTATTGTAGGGGATCAAGGTGGCGATTTTGGGCTCTTCCCTTTTCACTTGATGCTCTTTATAGGTTTTGGCTTTGTGTTCTTTAAGAGTTTGACTAGTAAAGTTTAATACCTGTAAATTTCCAAACTAAATTACCAACTATAGATTTTTTAAAATTGTAGCTGCTAGATCTTTAAATGCATCTTCACTTAGAGATACTTTATACTGAAACGTCATTTCTTTCATATCATTTAAGGGAATTAAATGAACATGAACGTGAGGCACTTCTAGACCAATAACAGACATTCCCACTCGCTTGCAAGGCACTGCTTTTTCTAGGCCTATTGCTACTTTTCTGGAGAACTCCATTAAATCCGCATAAGACTGAGTATCTAAGGCAAAAATTTTATTTTTTTCCTCTTTAGGGACACATAGTGTATGCCCTTTTGCATTGGGATTAATATCCAGAAATGCAATGTGTTTATCATCTTCTGCTACTTTATAGCTAGGAATCTCTCCAGTAATTATTTTTGTGAAAATTGAAGCCATTTATTCGCGCGTTATTTCTACAATTTCAAAACGCATAGTCCCACTAGGCACTTGTATCTCTGCATGTTGCCCTACCTCTTTACCTAATAACCCTTTACCTATGGGAGAATCTACAGATATCTTACCTGTTTTAAGATCTGACTCACTATTTGCTACTAACTTATAAGTCATAGTAGCACCATTTGTTTCATTTTTTATTTTTACGGTAGAATGAATTAAGGCTTTAGAAGTATCTAATTGCGACTCATCTATTACTCTTGCATTTGCTACAATTGCTTCTAGTTTTGAGATACGCATCTCTAGCATTCCTTGTGCTTCTTTTGCCGCATCGTACTCTGCGTTTTCACTTAAATCTCCTTTATCACGCGCTTCTGCAATGTCATTAGACGCTGCAGGACGTTCTACATCTTTTAATTGATTTAGTTCATCTTTAAGACTTTTTAGGCCTTCTGCTGTATAATAAGATACTTTACTCATAATTATTTCGTTTTCATCAATAGAGACATAAATCTCTTATGTTTGATATAAATTAATATTCCTGCTTAATTAAAAGTGATTGCCGCATTGACCTCTATTCACTCACATTCACAGGAATAAAAAAATCCCATTTTACACGGGATTTCTTAAAACAAATATACAAAAAAATAAATTATTGCATCTTTGCAAAAACTTAAAACATACAACTACAAAGTGTTATGAAAAACCTGTTTATATTATTTACATTTACCCTAGTTTGCATATCTTGTGATAGCGATGACGACAATACCAATAACAACCCAAACCTAATCGTACCATTAGTAAGTGCCAATCTCAATCTTGATTTACCACAATTTAATGGGCTTAATTTTCCAGGTAATTCTGTAGTTTTAGAGCAATTAGGTGTACGTGGTGTTGTTGTTTATAATTTAAATAATGAACTGTATACGGCTTTTGATCTAGCAGATCCTAATCATATGATAATGTCTTGTTCTACTATGGAGCTTGATGGTATTATTGCAACTTGTCCATGTACGACAGATGCCAA
>JALZVC010000042.1 GCA_023301205.1 Flavobacteriaceae bacterium | reverse complement strand
ATTCCTTTTGGCGCAAAAGCATAATAAGTTTGTAATAAACGCTCAAATGTAAGAAGTGGTTTGTCATAAAAAACAACAGCATCTAGTTGGTCTATAGTTAGACCAGCTTCTTCTAAACAATACTTAATAGCCTGTGCAGGAAAATCTGGTGTGTGTTTTATTCTAGTAAATCGTTCTTCTTGTACCGCGGCAATAATCACCCCATCTACGGTAATAGCAGCGGCAGCATCGTGGTAATAAGCAGCAATTCCTAGAATGTTTGGCATTTATATTTGCTAAGTAATTTTGTTAATAAAAGTTTATTTTAGAAAGTGCTAATGTTATTGTTTTCTTTTTTTTGAATTGGTGTTATCTACCTCGTAAATATACTACTTGTCTGTAACGTTTAAAAAATGTTTCCTCAATAATAACAACGCTAAAACGACCATCCATTGCCCTATAACTTTTATGGTTAAGGCACCTATAGATTGATACGTATCTATGGTAAAATACCCTAATGTAATTTGCACCAATGCTGTTACACCTATAATAATGGCAACAAGTGTTTGTTTATTATTTTTATAAAACTCATTAATCAACAACAGATGTATAAATAATGTCGCTAAAAAAAGGTATCCTAGAATATAGTTGGTATTGCTAAATGTAAATTCGTACACATAATTGATAATAACATAAATAATTGCTGTAGCAATAGCTCCTATAGTAATTCCTAAAAATAAAAATTGTTTTTCTATAACAGTTCTTGTGTTCTTTGAAATACGGTAGAAAATTTTGATAAATGGGTTAATCATATACGCAGCTCCCATTTGTACTAAAGCAATCAGACTGATGAAAATTTGGTATTGACTAAGATCTTCCTTGGTGAAATAAATGGTTCCATAGTAACTGTCTATTTTCGTTCTTAGAGTTCCTAATACCATAGGAATAAGAAAAGGAACTGATGCTATAAGACTCTGAGTGTCTAATGTGATTTTTGTACTTTGAAGTGTCTTTAAATAAAACACAGAATAAAAAATAGCTTTGATGGCTAAACCTCCAATAATGATATACAGAAATTGATTTAGATTAAGTGTGCTTGAGAAGAATAAGAGGATCCCTAAAACAGTACTATTCCTGATAAGTTCTGTGATAAAGTTGAACTTAAAATCTTTTTGGTATAAAATGAGCACTTCAAAAGACTGATTGTAAAATAATAGAAAAAGCCAACCTAAGATAAATGTACGGTGCGGCTCAAATAATGGAATAAAAAAAGCGAAGATTCCTATAAGAAGCAATACAATGAAGCGCGTACTAAAGTTTGATAACCAAGTTGTATAGATCTTACTTGGCTGTTCACTAAAACGTTTTAAGAGATAGCTTTTATTCCCAAAATAGGAGAATATTACAATGAAATTAACCCATAATAATAGCGTGACATATTCACCCCATAGCTCTACAGAATGCTTTTTAATAATAAGCAGAGATATAATAAGTTGTGCAACCATAGGAATGCTCTGTCCAAAACCATAAAGGGAGACAGTTTTTGCACGGGTAAGCAACTTAGAATACTGCAATTGCATTGCTAAATAGAATTAAAGAGTTTCGATTTTATAAGCCTTTTTTTGTGTAAAAAATATTTAATAGAAACGCCAAGAACTCCTAGACCATAAGTAACACTTCGCGAAAAATTAATAGATGATGCTTCTGGAAAATATTTGGTAGGACAAGAAACTTCTCCTATTTGTATTTTTGCATAGCACAATTGTCCCAGCATCTGGTTGTCAAAAATAAAATCTTCTGAGTTATCTTCATATGGAATAGCGAGTAATGCTTTTTTACTAAACGCTCGATATCCTGTATGATACTCAGATAACTTTTGCCCCATCAGTATGTTTTGAAACAGGGTCAGTATTCTATTTGCAATATATTTATACAATGGCATTCCTCCTTTAATAGCACCTTTGTTCAAAATACGAGACCCTAATACCACATCATATACATCATTTGCAATAAGATATACCATAGAAGGAATCAACTTTGGTGTGTATTGATAATCAGGATGTAGCATAATGACAATATCTGCATCTAATTCCAATGCTTTATTATAACATGATTTTTGATTACCGCCATACCCTCTGTTCTTTTCGTGAACAATGATATGTTTTATTGCTAAAGAGTTACCAACCTCTACTGTATTATCAGCACTATGGTCATCTGTTAAGATCACGTCGTCTACGATATCAAAAGGAATTTCATTATAGGTTTGTTGTAGTGTAAGTGCTGCATTGTATGCAGGTAATACGACAACTATTTTTTTGTTGTTAATCATGTATGACAGTACTATTTTTAACGCTATCTAAAGACGGTATACAAACACAAAGTTAACGTATTAAAGAGAATGAAATTGCTATTCTAAATAAGGTTATTTTTGTGATTCATGAATATTGAAATTAATAATACTAAAATAGTTATAATATACTTGCTGCCCACAGTAGCGATTTGTCTTTATTTTCTGTTTTCTTCGTATTCTATGCCATTACATGATTTTTCAAATAGTTATTTTTCTGCTAGATTATTGCACGATGGTATCGCTCCCGAAACAGTTATTTTTGATATTCATGCATTTAATCATTATATATGGGGCTTGGGCTATACAGATGTATTGGTAGATTTTTATGTAAATAGCCCATTTACCTTAGCTGCATTTTATCCATTAGCATATATAGATGATCCATATATAGCAAAGTTTATTTTTAATAGTATCAGTGTTCTACTATTTTTAGTGGGACTTGGATTGCTTGCAAAGCAAACATTGAATAATACAAAATGGGTTTTACTACTAGTTCCTCTAATTTTTTATGTGCCTATTCGGAATCAAATTCTGTTTGGGCAATCCTACTTTATCATCTTTTTTTTTGTGATAGTGGGCTATTATTATCTTGATAAGAAGAAAGAGTACTTGACAGGACTTTTTTTAGGATTTGCTGTACTGTTTAAGTTTTTTCCTGTCTTCTATGGAATTCCATTGGCGTTTCAAAAGAAATGGAAAACCATAGGTTGGTGTATTTTAGGAACCATTATCGTATGTGTTATTGGAATTTCTATAACAGGATATACCCTTTGGGGATCTTATTTCTTTGACGTACTTCCGCATACTTTTTTAAGTAATACAACCACAGATTATAGACCTAACTATCAATCGTTAGAGGTGTTTTTTAAAACTCTTTTTGTAGAAGATGCCTATTATAATCCAAATGCCTGGATAGCCGATGCTCGTATCTATGGATTTTCAAATTGGATTACAAAAGCAGTGATTATTGGGAGTGCGATAGCCATATCAATACGTAATAAAAATAACACACTCCTTTTACTTGCTATATGGGTAACAATTTTATTTTTAACACAAGGAAGAACAGCGACCTATGCACAAATATTGTGGGTAATTCCGCTTTTTGCAGTGTGTACACTTTCTATAAAATGGATCCATAAGTTAGTGCTTTTGGGATTATTAATCCTCATTTGTAATTTCCCTTTTCAAGTATTAGAAAGTATGTTAATAGGGATTCAATTTTCTAGATTATGGCTCGTTGTTTTATTGAGTTTGAGTATTTATAAATGGATAGGAGGGAAGTTTCATTTGGGATATATTGTACTTATTTTTGCGGTGTTATTCCCTATGTATTATGGTACTCTAAAAGAACCAGCACAGGATACATCTAAGTATGCTTTATCAGAAAAAAAACATTTTATGGTCTACGACTTTTTTAATGATCAAGGAAAACTTGCTTATAATGTTTTAGGTAGGAATGGCGATGAAACCGTTACTACAGATATTCTAATTACTAGTTTTGATGAGCAGGCAATTACCTTAAAAAATCATGAGTTATATATAGGTGAGCGTTTAATTATTACAGATGTCGCTTTAAAGAAAAAGCCAGTACTGGTAAATAATTCTAAAATTTATTTTCTTACCGATCATCATTCCAGAAGAGGCGCATTTACACTTAAGTATATAGATGTGCATAATTAATTTATAGTGATAAAACCTTTTTTAAAATATCATATTAAAGACCGCTGGGTGCTCAAACAACAAGAGCAACAAGTAAGGGGACGTACGCAAGAACCTGTTCTTGTGTTTACGATGGCAAAGGTTGGGTCATCAAGTGTTTATCATTCTTTAAAGAATCAATCAGATATTCCTTGCTTTCACATCCATAGTCTTAGTATAGAAGAGGAGTTGCGGGCTATAAAAATATGCCAACAAAACGGCGTGTATCCAGGAAGTAGAAGTCCTGTATTTATGCTACATAAATACCTGCTCGAAACGCAAGAAAATTATAAAGTAATTTCATTATTTAGAAACCCGATTGAGCGTAATCTATCTGCTTTTTTTGAAGCTTTTGAAATCCATATGGGTGTGCCAATACATCTTTTTAAAGGCAGTCTTCAAGACATAGAAGCTGTTTTTTATAAAAAACTAGATCATACCTATTGTAAAAATTGGTTTGATAATCATCTTAAAGAAGGAACTGGGGTAGATGTGTATGAGCACGATTTCGCAAAAGCAAAAGGCTATGCAGTTATAAAGGGCAGTCAAACTGATGTTTTATTGTTAAACAGTAATCTTGAAGACACCTTGAAATCAAAATTGGTAGGGGACTTTTGTTGTTTAAAAGACTTTACTATCAAAAATGTAAATGTCACTAATACAAAAAAGGGAGCCGCGCTGTATGCTGAATTTAAGTCCTATATCCGTTTCCCAAAATCGTATCTAGATGATCAATTAGGATCTAAATATATGGGTCACTTTTTCACAAAAGAAGAGAAAGAAATGCTTTATGAGAAGTGGTTATCTTCCTAACCCCGAAAGAAGGTGTTCTTGATCTTGTGTTTTCTCCGCTCTGGAAAAATACCTATAAGGCAGAGGGAATGTAATCTACATTCTCTTCGTTATGAGATCGTTCTCGTAGATTTTCAGGAACTTCAAGAACCTTAAATGGAGCGAGAGAATCAATATCTTTTCTATGATATAAATCTCCAAGAAAATCAAATTCATGATGATGGTGTGATTTGAGATGTGCTACTTTTTTTAGAACTTCATCTTTAGTCATTTGCCATTCATTTACAAGTTGCTCAACAGAAGGTTCCATAAAAGTAATATATGCGAGTTCCATGTTTGTGTGCGAGCGTCTATTTTGAATAAAAGCGTCTTGCCATACACGATCTTGATACTCCTTAAGCTCTTGATGATATCTTTGTAAAGAATCTAAGAAATCTCCGGCAGGCATATAATTTTTAACATCTATTTGCTTTCTAAACAAGGGTTGGATACCAGACTCGTGGCACCATATACATTTACCAGGTTTTCCTGCTCTAGTGATTTTTTCGTCTCCTTCGGTTTTTAGATTTCCTTGTATGTCGTACAACGCAAATCGAGAAAGACCATTAGTCATGACTTCTACCGTCTCATATTCTTGTATCTCGCCTGTTATGGTGTCTCTTTCTGATGAAATAAATGCACGCTTTGTTGTGCTATTATTTATTGAGTATTGTATTTCTCTATCAATCTTGGAGATACTGCTATTGTTAATATATGCAGTTAGCGTATCAAACGTGTACTTAGATTTTAGATCAAATAACTGCAATGGAATATCTACTATTTTATAATAATGTTGCGAACTCCCTATGGTAAGCGCAATGTATCTTCCCAGATCTATGGTTCCTTTTTTTTGATACTCTTCTGAGTTTTTAATTGCTATATTAAGTGATTGTAAATGCGACACTGCTTTTTCTGAAAAACCTACTTGAGATATATCTAGACGTATCCTGTCTTTTGTATAAGTTATTCCTGTTAATGTAGGGTCTAGTGCTATGTTTGATCCTAAAAAGGATAAGGCCCAAGTAAGACCTATTCTGTTTTTTTTAAAATTATCTATCTCGTGTGACTTATTCCATCTAAGATATAATATGTTAGCATCATCAGTCTTTGTATTGCAAGAGCAAAGCATTAAAAATACTAGTGCAAAGCAACTAATAGCACAGCTATTTAAAAAGAACTTAGTATTTTGAAATTTCATAGATATAATGGTTTCCTTTTTTGAGAATGCCTCCCTCAAATTGTGTTAGAAATTCTATTTTAATAGTTTCGTTGTTTAATATCCATTCTTTCTTTTGACTCGTGTCAAAAAAGGATTCATAAGTAATAAAAATAACTGATGATGCCTTACTGTTTAGGAGTTGTTTAATAGACGCTATAACCTCAACAGTTCCATGTTCATTTTGTATAGAAGGCCTATTAAAGGAGCAATAACTTTCAAAGCTGTTTGTTCTTGTAAAATAAATGGGCTTACCTATATAAGCACTTAATGCTGTGCCGTTACAGGATTTTGTAGCGATTATTTTTTCTGTTAAATTATTTTCTTTTAGATATAGAGCAGTTTGTGCTGCAGTTGTAAATGGCTTTGAAATATCCATAGTAAAAGCATACATACCAGAAATAAAATGCAACCCTAAGATGGAGTAGATAAGTATCGTGCGTGTTTTTTTCAACTTGTTTTCTGATAGTAAGAAGGCTTTTTCTGATTTCGTGAAAGCGGACTTCTCAAACCATAAAGCAGTAATTACGAACAGGTATAATATGCCATAATACCTAGCAGCATTCATCATAGTAATAAAGAAAAATCCAGCAGTAGCAAATATGCCGAAATAGACATAAATCAATAAACGTCTATTCTTGTAAAATATAAAATAAGGAATACTCAAACTCATAACAGCAAATACAGCAGCGATCGGTTTGCTATAATTCACTAAGATATGGCTATTCCAAAAAGAATCGATCGTTACATCAGGCAGGATGAATATACTCTTAAAAAAGGGCGTCATACTTTTTGCGATTTTTTGAAAGAAAGAAATATTTTCTCCTCGATCAAAAAAAGAAGTGTCTGTAGGTGGTAAGATTTGAAGAATGCTTACTAATGTCAATACACCAAATATGCCGATACCTATCCAAGTGCTTCTTGAAACGCGTAATTTTTCTGTTTTGATACGCTCTAAGGTGATCATTGCCATAATTGTACTAGCAAGTATAAGAAAGATAGCGTGACTATTACTTGCAAGTCC
>JALZVC010000041.1 GCA_023301205.1 Flavobacteriaceae bacterium | reverse complement strand
ATTGACAGTTTGAAGCTTTGATATTGATTAATTGTGCCAGCGTGAAAAACCCCTTCCGACTTTTGGGGTTGACAATTGCCATGTTTTATCAAATTAAGTTTCCAAAAGCCACCTTCCCCTAAAAAAGTGAAGGAACTAAAATTATTATTTTATAATTGTAAGAAGTAAGAAAAAGAATATGGATACATAGGATTTGCAACTATTTAGACCACCTATTACAAGTGGAGCAGCCACGTCCTAACAGCTACCTACTAAAAAGAACATGGCCTATGGAATAAGAACTTAAAAACTAATGACACAAAGCACATAGCTAAAGACCAACGACTAAAAACTAGTAAATATGAAAAAACTTACCGAAGAACAAATAAACGAACGCCTAGAAGAAATGGAAGGTTGGGAATATGCCGATGGGGCCATACACACCGCTTTTGAGTTAGAAAACTTTAAAGAAGCCTTTACTGTAATGACCCGAATTGCCTTTGAGGCAGAACGACTAAACCATCATCCAGAATGGACTAATGTTTATAATAAATTAGAAATTACCTTGTCCACTCACGATGCCGGCGGCGTAACAGACAATGATTTTGAGTTTGCAAGTGTTATTGATGAGCTTATAGGGTGAAATTAGTATTCAGTCGCAGTGGCAGTATTCAGAGAGTATTAAGCAACTATTCTCTGTGTCCCCTTCAGGCAGGCAGTCAGGTCTGTGTGGCCTTTTAGTAATTTTCAGCTTCTTGTTTCTTAAAATACAGTACAAATTTTATAAACTAATGAAACATTAAACTTTGAACTAAACCACAGTACGCTTATATTTGAAACTAGATTAATAAATAGTGAGTTTCCCGACTACGCGGGAATAAAATTTTAAAATAAATTTTTTATGGGAAGAGCTTTTGAATTTAGGAAAGCAAGAAAAATGAAAAGGTGGTCTGCGATGTCTAAGGCTTTTACACGCATAGGTAAAGACATTGTGATGGCCGTTAAAGAAGGAGGGCCAGATCCAGACTCAAACTCGCGATTGCGTGCGGTAATACAGAATGCAAAGTCTGTAAATATGCCTAAAGACAATGTAGAGCGTGCTATTAAAAAAGCCAGTGATAAAAGCTTAGGTGATTATAAAGAAGTGCTATTTGAAGGCTATGCTCAACATGGCATTGCAGTATTAATAGAAACAGCAACAGATAATAATAACCGTACCGTTGCAAATGTGCGTTCTTATTTTAATAAGACGGACAGTAGTCTAGGAACTTCTGGGTCTGTTGTTTTTATGTTTGACCATACTTGTAACTTTAGAGTAAAGGCAGAAGGGATTGATCTTGAAGAATTAGAACTAGAATTAATAGATCACGGTGTAGAAGAAATTTTTGAAGACAAGGCAGATGAAAGTGAAGAGGAAGGAGTAGATGGCATAATGATTTACGCTCCTTTTGAAAGTTTTGGATCTATACAAACCTATCTTGAAGAAAATAACGTCGAGATTTTATCTTCTGGATTTGAGCGTATCCCGCAAGTGACTAAAAAGATTACTGCTGAGCAAGCAGAAGATGTTGAGAAACTGCTAGAAAAACTAGAAGAAGATGATGACGTGCAAAACGTGTATCACACGATGGAAGAAAGCGCTGAGTAATTACTTTTTTTTTATAAATAAAAACAAAGGCCACTTATTAAATCAAGTGGTCTTTTTTTATGACCATTCTGGAATTTTGCCTACGATATTTTTATAAAATAGCTTGAGCTTAGGCTCGTCAATAGTAATATCTCCTGTAGGGTAAAACGCCTCACTAATACGCAAGATTTTAGTTGGATAATCAAAAACAATAGCGATTATTGGGACTCCCGCAGATAATGCAATGTAGTAATAGCCAGATTTCCAACTTTCTACTTTTTTTCTTGTACCCTCAGGGGCTATGGCCAGTCTAAATTCTTGTTTAGATTTTATTACCGTCGCAATGGCTTCCACCTTATTTTCAGATTTACTGCGATTTAATGGAGCACCACCCATCCATCTAAAATACCACCCTATAGGCCAAGAAAACAGTTCTTTTTTACCTACAAAATTAATTTCTATTTTAAGAATACGCCTTGCGAGTACAGAAACAATAAAATCAACGTAGCTGGTATGTGGCGCACATATTAACACAGATTTTTTGATAGAGCGATCAAAATCACCTTCAATTTTCCAACCTAAAATGTTCGTATAAAAAAACTTGGTCAAACCCATTAAATAGCATTATTTTTAAGATAGTCATTTGCCTTAACCAAATCTTGTGGAGTATCAATACCAAACGTTGTTTCGTTTGACAACACCATTTTTATTTGACGACCATTTTCTAAAAAACGTAAACACTCTATCTTTTCTGCAGCTTCTAGTGGGGATAGGCCCAGTTTTGTAAAATCTAATATTGCTTGTTTTCTAAAGGCATAAATACCTACGTGTTTAAAATAAGTAACACTGGCATCCGCTGTCCTGTTATAAGGAATGGGTGATCTGGAAAAATACTTGGCAAAACCATCCTCACCTGTCACTACTTTTACGCAATTAGGGTTCTCAATATCTTCTGCATTTTTAATAAGTGTTCTAATGGAGGCTAAATCAATTTTTTCGGCATCGCCACCTTTAAAAACTGCCAATAAATTTTCTAGACTTTTTCTATTGGTAAAAGGTTCATCCCCCTGCACATTAAGTATAATATCACAATCTATATTCACAACTGCTTCGGCAATACGGTCACTCCCGCACTCATGGGCAGTTTTACTCATAATAGCATTACCGCCGTTGTTTGTAATTTCCGAAGCTATTATTTCACTATCTGTGACAACATAAACTTCATTAAATAATCCTGTTGCAACTGTGGCCTCGTAGGTAGTTAAAATTACTGTTTTGTCGCCCAAAGGTTGCATCAACTTTGCCGGAAAACGGGTAGCCTGATAACGTGCAGGGATCATCGCAATAATTTTCATTCGGAAATTTTAAATATTCAAGTTCGGCACAAAAATAAAGGGATTTATTCGATTGCCGTCTTACTTCGTCTCTTTTTATAATAACGAAATACAAAGAAGAATAGCAACACAACCAGCACACCTGCTAGAATTGGAATAAAAATAGCCAATACAGAAAATACGGAAGCTGTCGCCGTCTCAACAGTAGAAACCACAGGATTTGCAATCCCACCAGTTGTAGCAGAAGAAGCTAATCGTACTGCAGAACTTGTACCAGATATGGCGGCGGCCGTACCACCGCCAGCAATTATGGCAAGCGCCCAAGTTATTACAGGGTCTAAATCACCCACCGTTGCAGCCACTGCCATAGTACCGGCAATAGTAGCCAACGGCACCGCAATAGTATCTAATGCGTTGTCTACCCAAGGAATATAGTATCCTGCAATTTCGATAACGGTAGCGATACCGAGCACAATAATAGCCGTAATACTTCCTACCCATCCCCAACTTTCACTCAAGGGAATAACGTCATAAAAACCAGCAAGGCTTAAAAATAGTAAAGGCAGAAAGACTCTAAAACCCACTGCTGCAGCTAGACCTACACCTAGGGAAATTCCTGCTATAATTTGTACTGTTTCCATCTGTGACTAATTTACAAAAAAATCATCCTTAAAACCAATAAGGTATAGCTTATCTTTTGCTCTGGTTACTGCTGTATAAAGCCACCGCAGGTAATCTTTATCAATCCCCCCCGGTAAATAAGGCTGTTCTACAAATACAGTATTCCACTGCCCACCTTGCGATTTATGACAAGTAATAGCATAAGAGAATTTTACCTGTAAACCATTAAAATAACGGTTCTTTTTTATGGCTTGAAACTTTTTATATTTTGATTTTTCATCTGCATAATCCTTTGAAACTTCTTGATATAATTTATTTGAATCTTCATAGGATAACGAAGGGGTCTCTGCAGAAATAGTATCTAATAGCAGTACCGTTTCAAAAGCTTTCATTCTAGGGTAATCTGCCATCTGTACCTTTACTTCGGCAAAACGAAAACCGTATAAATCTACAAATCTGAAAATCTCTAAAACTTCAATAATATCCCCATTGGCAATAAAACCTGCCGGACTTTCTGAGGAAACCCAAAAATAATTATTCTTCACCACCATCAAACGATCTCCCGCAGCAAGTTCCTGCTCTTGATACAATACACGTGTTCGTATGTTTTGATTATAGAGATTAGCGCGCTTGTTGCTTCGTACAATAAAAACCGCATCGTCATCATTATTCTCGTTATACGCATTACTAATAGCGTCCATTACCTCCATACCATCAACTGGGCGTAATACATCTGTAGATTGGGAGATATCAAATTTAAATCTTTCAAAAACGCCATCATCTAGACATTCTCTAATCGCTGTTGCATTAAATAAAATGCCACTGTCTGCTTTTTGCCGTAGTACTTCATCTAGTTCTACTTGTTGTACATTTAATTGATAGCGCCCTTCTAAAGTTTGGACTTCAAGTGCTGGACTAACATCTAATTTTATGGGTGGAAGCTGCGCAGTATCTCCTATTAATAATAGTTTACAATTGTGACCACCATAGACATATTGTACAAGATCATCGAGAAGGGAACCATTTTCAAAGAGTTTTCCATCTTGATTTATATCTGGTATCATAGAAGCTTCATCAACGATAAATATAGTATTTCGGTGTTTATTTTTCTGGAGTGTAAAGGTGACTCCTCCTCCACTTTTAGACTTAGGTTGGTAAATTTTACGATGTATGGTAAATGCTTCTTTTGCCGAATAGTTTGATATCACTTTTGCAGCCCTACCCGTTGGCGCCATTAAAACTGGAGAAAGTTGAGCATGCCATAGGTTTTTTACAAGCGTCCCAATAAGTGTCGTTTTACCTGTACCCGCATATCCTTTTAATAAAAACGCCGCTTTTTTATCATCTTCAACAGCAAACTTTGCCATTAGTTGGAGTGCGATATCCTGTTTTAAAGTGGTTTCGTGAGGAAAGTCAGATTTTAATAAGCTGTAAAACGAGCTAACATTCATAAGTTAAAAATAGAAGGGTTAAAGATAGCTATGTTTTTTTGAGCTAAACCTTTTACGAACAAAAAAAAATTGTAGATTTGCGAGAGCGATAAATTATAATTATCAAAATTAAACATTCCACAAATGAAAATTGTTATTCAGATTGTACTTTGGGTGCTAATCGTATTTTTAGGGTACCAACTTTGGACTTCGATCAGCGAGCCAGAAGAATTTAATAATACTAAGGTAGCACGCTATCAAAAAGTAATTAATAACTTAAAAGATATTAGAGCTGCTCAACTAGCGCATCAAGAAATTATTGGTGATTTTGCTGGAACTTATGACAGCTTAGTGCGTTTCATTGATACAGCACAATATGCTATTACCGCAAGACGAGACACCTCTTATGCAGATCAAAAGAAGAATAGAGCCTATGGTCTTGACGCCAAAACTGGTGGATATTACACAGAAACAACTATAATTGATACATTACGCTTTGAGTCTGTAAAAGATTCGATTTTTAAAGACGGTCGTTATAA
>JALZVC010000040.1 GCA_023301205.1 Flavobacteriaceae bacterium | reverse complement strand
ATTTTCTGGTATACTTTTCTTTGTTTCTGAAATATCCTGTTCTATGTACTTATAATCGACCATATGATGAAGATTTATTATTTCAGAAATACTATTTAACATCATATTTGTGTTCATACAAAGTTCACTATAGCTGACAATCATCTTGTTTTCACTAGGAATATTTTGCAGCTGTTTTCTGTACTCAAAGTTTAAAAATAATATTTGGCCAATAATTTGTCGATACTTATTTTCTTTTTTCAATTCTGTAAATTGAATTGGTTTTATAGAAGCCCAATCGTCTTCATTCCCGTTCATATTTCTCCTTAATTTTAATACCGAAAAAGCGTTCTGGTATAAGTCTCGCTCAATATGTATAAAAATAGTTTTTGGCATTTGCTGCACTGCCTCTGCCGCGTGAAAGCCAAACTGAAATGCCTTGTATACAATGGGTTTATTAAAAGCAAGGCTCATTTGGTATAAACGTTCTTTTAGTATTTCCCAATCAATAGTATGATTTTTATCGTAAGTACGCTGTAAAAAGTCAGGATAATTAAGTTGCTTTTTCCAAAAATAACTAAACTCGTGAGGCTCATTAATTTTTTTAGTACTTCCAAAATTCGAATCTAATACTGAAGTATAATTTTTGCCCAATAATTGTTTTGAAATATGAATTCCAAATAAGGGAGCATCCCAAAAAACAGCGGCGAGATTAGAGATATGACCTATATCTAGATTAGTTAATAAAAGCTGTGTGAGTAGTGTTGTTCCAGATCTTGGTGCACCTGTAACCTGTATTGATGTTTGAGGGTTTTTATCTGCAACATAAAGTGAAGGTTCTGCCTTTTTTAAAACACTATTGAGCGAATTAATCACAGTAGAAAATGCTATATCTTTATTTTTGCTCATTAATTAGTACCGTTAAAAGGTGTATTGGTATTGTAACCATCCTGCCCCACACCTTCTTTTATAAAGACCTTTTTTGCCGTAGCAATTAATATTTTCAGGTCTAAAAGAAAACTCTGGTTATTAACATACCATACGTCTAGTTTAAACTTTTCTGTATGGGTAATCGCATTGCGTCCATTAATTTGTGCCCAACCCGAAATACCTGGTCGTATTAAATGTCTTTTCTTTTGTTCTTCATTGTAGACTTTAAGGTACTCCACTTTTAATGGCCTAGGTCCTACTAGACTCATATCTCCTTTTAAAACATTAAATAATTGTGGTATCTCATCAAGAGAAGTTTTTCTAATAAAACGACCAAACTTTGTTATTCTTTCTTCATTTGACAAAAGGTTACCTTGTTCATCTTTTTTATCATTCATGCTTTTAAACTTGATGATCTTAAATATCTTTTCGTTCTTTCCAGGTCTTGGTTGTACGAAGAACGCTTTACCGGCATTCAAAAAATAAAGTGTAATACCAACAATTAAGATTACGGGTAGCGCAACTGATAATCCGATGAGGGAAAAAACAAAATCAAAAAAACGTTTAACTGTTTTATACATTACAAATCAATAGGACAAAATTGTTTATAATAAGGTATTTGTCGGTCTACGTGATGTTTTTTTGTAAAATGATCTTCTACACGTTTACGTCCATTTTCACCTAACTTGTTTCTTAGATCAGCGTTATCTAGCAATTGCTTCATCCGTTCTGTCATAGCATCAATATCCATAAAATCTACCAAAAATCCTGTCTCTCCATCAACTATAGACTCTCTGCAACCTCTTATTTTAAATGCTACCAATGGAACTTTACTTGCCATAGCCTCTAAGGTAACTATAGGTAATCCTTCACGATGGCTAGGGAATAAAACTATATCAAAACCTTTAATTTGTTCTGGCACTGTTAAGCTGTAGCCTAAAAAAGACATATTAGTTACTTTACACTCTTTAGCATAATTCTTTATGGCTTCTTCTTCTGGACCAGAACCTACGCTTACTCCGTGAATGTTATAACCCTGTGTATTTAATCGAGCAATAACATCAATAAATTCCTTGTACCCTTTCTCAAAAACTAATCTAGCAACAAGCCCAACGATAATGACATCTTTACTAAGGTTTAAATCTTTAATTAAAGTAGCGTTACATTCGGTTTTATTTGTCAAGTCATACTTCTCGAGCTTCACCCCAGTAGGACCACAAAAAACAATTTCATGTTTCGGTTTAATAGTTAATCGATTACAGGTTTCTATGTCTTCGTGATTTGGAGAAAATAGCACCTGCGTTTTAGAAGTAAGATATCGCTCTATATCTGAGTAAAATTTGTATTTACGAGCAGACATATTCTCATGGAAATAAAGACCTGCCGTGGTGTGAAAAATACAGTCATGCCCTGCAAGATAAGCACCCATACGACCTACCATACCGCCCGTGGGTGTATGTGAATGAATTACATCGTATTTTTCTTTCTTTATTAATTTTCGAATTGCATAACTACATTTTAAAACATTGAGCGGGCTCAATCCTCTAAAAACGTCAATGGGATGAAAAACAAAACCTTCTTGTTTAAATCTTTCTACAAATTCTGGTACCGTAGGACTCGCGCAGATATGCACTTCATATCCTTGCTTTTTTAATTCTATAAGTAGCTCAAGTCTAATGTTGTGGATCATTCGATCTACATTAGCTATGTGCAATATTTTTTTCATTTGTTAATTGCTGTTGATTCAGGTAAGAAATAGTACCTAATGCTAAAAAGAAGTAAAGATATTCATTATAGAACCCTCTATAAAAAAATAATTCAATTATTATATAAACCATTGACACGATGAGCCAGATTGAAAATCCAACTACGGGATAATTTTTGGTTTTTAAAGCAAGAAAATATGATTTTAGATTGTAATAAAAAAATACTACGAAAAGACCAACGAATGGTAAAAAAGCTATTAAACCACCACTTGCCAAGTGATCAGAAAATAAATTATGTAAACCAACTCCGTGGCTCGAAAAGGGACTCTTTTGTAAAATAACACCCTTATGGCCTAAACCATATAGGGGATTCTTTAAAAAACTATTTATGGTATGTGCTAGTACATCACCACGAGCATCAACGTTTTTCTCGTAGATACCTTCACCTACAAGTCCCGCCCAAATTAATTTATAAAAGCCACTAATTATCAATAAAATTAAAACAGCGATACTAGATCCAATAAATGACCAACGGATCGTTTTGCTTGGCAATAGGAATACAAAAACAACGAAGCTTACCATAAAAGCTAGATAACCACTCCTAGATTGCAACAATACGAGCAATACAAACATAACAATGGATAATAAAATGTCAAATCTGATTTTGAAAAAGCTAATTTTTTTATAGACACTTAGTAAACTGAGATATATAAGTGGTGCTATCATTATGCCCAATTTACCATCACTAAGCTCAAATAATCCAACTGGCTTTTTAAATGGAAGCTTTAATCCAAAATAGGTTCTTCCATCAAATACTTCTCCAACTCTTAACAAGCCAAACGCCTGTGCGTATAGTATTAAAGACACAAAAAGGATACTATAGAAATAAACTTTTAGATAGAAGTTATCTAATTTTAAATTATTGCCATCATCGTATTGTGATAATAGCATTTGACCATAAATAAAGAAAATACCGAAATTAACTATTCTAACAATTACAAAATTTAATTCATATTTTAAATCAAATAAAACTAATTTCAGGATATCTGAAAGAAGCAATATAACGGTAAGCACAAGCATTTGTTTGAAATATGCATTTCTATATACAAAAGGTTTTATGTCCTTTTCGAAAAAAAAATACAACATTATAAGTAATAAATATAATCCTGGTCCTATTGGCCCCAGGGCACTAGTAGGCATAGGCAAGCTTGGAGTGATAAACAATACAAACGTGAAAAAGAAGAAAAATATGCCTTTTTTAGAAATCATTTATTATTCCTTTTCGTTCTGCTTATTAAATTCTTCTTGCTTAGCTAAAGTTAAATTAAATTGATTCTTTTTACTTGAATCATCAATGTTTTTAACATTCATACCACCAGTAATAACATTGTTATTGCTGTTACCAATCGTCTTTATGGAGTGAATCTTTGAGTTTTCTATAAAAGTATTTATTCTATTCGATTTAGACTTTTCTAAAAGAAATCCTGTAGGGCACGCTTGTGTATTTGCAAAAAGAGTATTTGTATTTGCTCTAAACATTCTTACTCCCGTATTACAACTTTGTATAATACCATAACCTATATAATTTCTATTGCAAAAATTCTTAGGTGTATTTGATGTGAGTTGCAAGCCTATTTCGCAGCGAGTTATCGTGTACTTATCTATTTGATTCCAGGCGCTTCCTTTCTCAACTCCACCATCAATTTGGATGCCTATGGCGGCATTTTTATTTCCCTTGATACAAATATTATCTATAAAAACATTTCTTGAACG
>JALZVC010000039.1 GCA_023301205.1 Flavobacteriaceae bacterium | reverse complement strand
CTGGAAGATAGCAATTGGCTCTCTACTAGGTACGGCACTTTTGGCAATCGCTATAGGTATTGGTGTCTATGGATACAGTGCGGTGCGCGATTTCGTCTTCGGAAATGAGATGCGTGAATTGCAAGAAGACAGATGGATAAAAAGTGAATACGGAATTCCTTCTGTGATTATTGAAACTCCAGAAGTACTTATCCGTGTTCCTATGGAGTATGCAGATGATGTACAAGCGGCCATAAAATCTGCAGACAATTTTGCTTACGGAAGTCTTAACGATGACCTTTATATTATGGTAAGTACCATACAGTATAATGGCGAACAAAAAATAGAAGCAGATGCCGTAATTGAAGATGGTTTAAGCAAAATAGAGCAAGGTGGTGCTTCAAATTTTATTGTTAAGAAAGACGAATTTGAGACACCTAATGGGATTGCTGGAGTGAAAGCCGATGGAACTTTCAATATTAAAGATGGAAGTGGCTTTAAAGAACAAGAATATCAATATGTTGTGTTTAATCAGCCAGGTGCATTGCAGCAAGTGGTGATTGTAAACAACAAACAAAACTTGTATGCAAAGCAAATTGTAGAGCGAATTATTAATAGTCTAGAGATAGAATTAACCCAAGGAGAAAAATAATGTTTAGCACCTTTGAGTTTGTAAATCCAGAATATTTTTGGCTGTTCTTACTACTGCCATTACTACTGCTATGGTACTTTTTTAAGCGCAAGCAACAAACAGCCGCGCTTAAAATATCGAGTATAAAAGGCTTTCAAACAGGAAAAAATTGGTTGGCAAAATTACGCCCACTATTATTTATCCTGCGACTATTAGCTTTGTCTGCCATAATAGTTGCCATAGCACGACCTAGGTTTGTGGACGAATCTACTCGAGTAAAAACAACAAAGGGGATTGACATTGTAATGGCGATAGATGTCTCTGCAAGTATGCTGGCGCGTGACTTAAAACCAGACAGATTACAAGCTTTAAAAGAGGTTGCGGCACGTTTTGTTAATGCGCGACCTAACGATCGTATTGGACTCGTTGAATATGCTGGTGAGAGTTATACAAAAACACCGCTTACCAGTGACAAAACCGTTGTCTTGTCGTCCTTAAAAAGTATAGAGTACAATAGTGTTATTGAAGGTGGTACTGCCATAGGTATGGGATTAGCCACCGCAGTAAACCGGTTAAAAGAAAGTACCGCAAAAAGCAAGGTGATTATTCTATTAACAGACGGAGAGAATAATAGTGGTTTTATAGATCCTAAAATTGCGAGCGAACTTGCCGTAGAATTTGGCATTAAAGTATACACTATAGGATTGGGCACAAACGGTACGGCATCTTCTCCTATTGGTATTTTACCTAATGGGCGTTTTCAATATGGCAACCAACCCGTAAAAATTGACGAAATACTCCTAAAAGAAATTGCAAAAACAACAGGCGGACAATACTTTAGGGCAACAAGCACAACTAAATTAAACGAGATTTACGAAGAGATTAATAAGCTAGAAAAGACAGATATAGAAGAATTTAAATATACTAGTTATCAAGAACAGTTTAGACCATGGGCTATATTTGGGCTCTGCCTTTTAGGGCTCGAACTGTTACTACGATACACGGTATTTAAGAGTTTTGTTTAAAAAAAATGAATTACGATCAACCCATATACTTTTACGTTTTACTGGTAATACCGGTACTATTGCTTTTATTTTTTGCTTTGCAAATATGGAGACGTAGCACGCAGAAAAAATTTGCAAATGCTGCATTACTAGAACGATTAAGCCCAAACAGCTCCCGATTAAAAGGTTTTTTAAAAGTACTTGTACTATCGCTTGCTATTGCGAGTATGGCTTTAGCGTTGGTAAACCCTAAAATTGGTACAAAACTTGAGACTGTTAAACGAGAAGGAGTAGATGTTGTGTTTGCGCTAGATGTTAGTAAAAGTATGCTTGCAGAGGACATCGCACCTAATCGTCTTGAAAAATCGAAACAGCTTATCACTCAAATTTTGAATGAATTAGCAGGTGATCGTGTGGGTATCATAGGGTATGCCGGTAGCGCATTTCCGCAGGTGCCAATTACTACAGATTTTTCATCGACCAAGTTATTTTTAAATGCGATGGATACAAATATGGTTTCTTCGCAAGGTACCGCAATAGGTGAAGCCGTGCAGATGTCAACAACCTATTTTGATGATGAAGAACAGAAAAATCGTGTGTTATTTGTAATAAGTGACGGTGAAGATCATGAAGGTGATTTTGATGCGGCTATTGAAGCTGCTACAGAAAACGGAATAAAAGTATACAGTATAGGTGTCGGTACCGTAAACGGTGGCCCAATACCAATAAAACGAAATGGTATCTTACAGTTTTACAAACGCGACCAAGATAATGAGCAAGTAATTACCAAATTGGGCGAGGATACACTTAAAGCAATTGCAGATGAAGGTAATGGTGCATATATAAATGGAGCCAACACTCAGGCAGTGGTAGATGAGGTAAAAGCCATCTTAAACGGAATGGATAAAAAAGAATTTGAAGCCAAACAATTTACGGACTTTAAAGACCAATTTCAGTGGTTTTTAGCGGGAGCGTTATTATTCTTAATCCTAGACATATTAATGCTTGACCGCAAAACTGCTTGGATAAATAAATTAAATTTGTTTAATGAAAAGCGCACATAAAATGATAAAAAGCACATCGGTTTTACTTCAGAAATATCTCGGGTTGGCAATTGTCCTTCTCATTACTACCTTGAGCTATGGTCAAGAACAAGCTACGGCGCTTCC
>JALZVC010000038.1 GCA_023301205.1 Flavobacteriaceae bacterium | reverse complement strand
TAGCTACTAAAATAGCCTTTCATAATACCACGCTTAGAGTTTTTAATAAACTGTAAAATCTCATCGCGCTCTGGTGTTGCCGCCATCTCTGCCTCTATAATTTGTGCAGCTTGTGAGTTGTTGTAATTTTTTTGATACAGAATACGATATATCTCTTGTATCTCCTTTATTTTATCTGAATCATACCCGCGACGTCTTAAGCCAATAGAATTAATACCTACATAACTTAGAGGCTCACGTGCTCCTTTAACGTAAGGTGGCACATCTTTTCTCACTAACGATCCTCCAGTGACAAAGGCGTGATTACCTATCATACAAAATTGATGTACGGCTGTCATTCCTGCTAAAATCACATAATCACCCACGGTACAATGTCCCGCTAGTGTGCTGTTATTTGAAAATATGCAATTATCACCCACAATACAATCGTGTGCGATATGACAATAGGCCATAATAAGACAATTATCCCCTATTACTGTTTTACCTCTATCTGCAGTACCCCTGTTTACTGTAACATATTCTCTTATGGTTACATTGTTACCAATCTCTGCAGTAGTTTCTTCATCCTGAAATTTTAAATCTTGTGGTATGGCAGAAATTACAGCACCTGGAAATATATTACAATTTTTTCCTATTCTGGCACCTTCCATAATCGTCACGTTAGATCCTATCCAAGTTCCTTCTCCTATTATAACGTTATTATGTATGGTTGTAAATGGCTCAATTACCACATTTTTGGCAATTTTAGCTCCTGGATGTACGTATGCTAAGGGTTGATTCATTACAGATTTTTTGTTTTAACTATTTGTGCCATTAATTCTGCTTCTGTCACGAGCTTATCACCTACAAAAGCATTTCCTTGCATATGGACAATACCTCTTCTAATTGGGGTAATTAATTCTAAACTAAATACCAATGTGTCTCCAGGATTCACTTGTTGTTTAAACTTGGCATTATTAATTTTCATAAAAAATGTCAAGTAATTTTCTGGATCTGGAACCGTGCTTAAGGCTAATATCCCTCCAGTTTGCGCCATAGCTTCAACTATAAGTACACCTGGCATTACTGGCTGACCAGGAAAATGGCCTACGAAAAATGGCTCATTCATCGTTACGTTCTTTAGTCCGATTACGTGACTATCTGAAAGCTCTAATATTTTATCGACCAATAAAAATGGCGCCCTGTGCGGCAGCATTTCCATAATCTTATTTACATCCTTAACAGGAGTAGCATTAATATCTATTTTAGGAGCTTTATTTCGTTGCTCTAGCTTAATTTGTTTGGCTAGTTTTTTTGCAAACTCCGTATTTACACTATGTCCCGGTTTGGTTGCTATAACTTTACCGCGAATACGTGTGCCAACTAATGCAAGGTCACCAATAACGTCTAATAGCTTATGTCGCGCCGCTTCATTAGCGTGATGCAAGGTCAAATTATCTAAAATCCCATTAGGGTTTACAGAGATAGATTCTTTTCCAAATGCTTTTCTAAGCTTGGTCATCGTCTCTGGAGACAATTCTTTATCTACATAAACAATAGCGTTATTCAAGTCACCACCTTTTATAAGGCCGTGCTCTAATAGCATTTCTATTTCATGTAAAAAACTAAACGTTCTACTGTCTGATATTTCAGACTTAAAATCTGAAAGACGTTCTAATGTTGCATTTTGTGTACCTAAAACTTTAGTGCCAAAATCTACCATTGTAGTTACTTGGTACTCATCGCTAGGTAATAATATTATCTCGCTTCCCGACTCTTCATCTTTATAGGTAATCATCTCAGTGACTACATATTCTTTTCTATACTCTTCTTGTTCAATAATTTCGGCTTTTTCTATCGCCTCAACAAAAAACTTAGAAGACCCATCCATAATAGGAGGCTCGCTTGCATTTAATTCTATAATACAGTTATCCACTTCCATCCCTACTAAAGCCGCTAATACGTGCTCACTAGTCTGTATGTTTACACCGTTTTTATCAAGGTTAGTACCGCGTTGTGTGTTAATCACATATTTAGCATCTGCCTCAATAACAGGATGCGCTTCTAGATCTAAACGGACAAATTTATAACCGTGATTTACGGGTGCTGGCTTAAAAGTAAGGGTGACTTCCGCTCCTGTGTGCAGACCTACGCCTGTTAGCGAAACTTCTTTAGCAATCGTTGTTTGCTTACTTGTACTCGTAGTCATTATTGGTTGTTTTTTTCAAAGGTATTAAATCGCTTCATGATATCGGGTAAATTTTTAAAGTGAACATAACTTTTGTTCCAATCGCCATAATTAAATGCAGGTGATCCTTGGAGCACAGCGTTGTCCTTAATATTTCTTCCTATTCCACTTTGCGCTTGTATTTTTACGTTATCACCTATAGTAATATGTCCAGCAAAACCTACTTGACCTCCTATTAAGCAATTCTTGCCTATTTTTGTAGAACCAGCAATTCCTGTTTGCGCAGCAATAACCGTATTCTCACCTATCTCTACATTGTGCGCTATTTGTATTTGGTTATCAAGCTTTACTCCTTTTCTAATGATGGTAGACCCTAGTGTTGCTCTATCTATTGTGGTCCCTGCTCCTACATCTACATGGTCTTCTAGTATCACATTCCCTGTTTGCGGAACTTTACTATAAACACCTTCTTCATTAGGTGTAAAACCAAAACCATCTGCACCTATAATAACGCCACCATTTAAAACACAATGATTACCAATAACAGTTTCTGAATAAATCTTAACCCCGGCAAAAACAATTACGTTATCACCTATAGATACGTTATCACCTATATATGAATTAGGATAAATCTTCACATTATTACCTATAGTCACATTATCGCCAATATAAGCGAATGCGCCAATGTATGGATCATCACCATAAGTAGCAGATTCTGAAATATAAACAGGCTGTTCTATTCCTGTTTTGTTCATTTTTACCATGTTATAGTATTCCAATAATTTAGAAAATGCTTTATAGGCATCATCTACTCTAATTAAAGTAGTTTGTATTGCTTTTTCTGCTTTAAAATCGTTTCCTACTATAGTGATAGATGCTTGAGTATCGTATATGTAAGCGTTGTATTTTGGATTAGCTAAAAAGGTAAGCGAGCCAGACACTCCTTCCTCTATTTTAGCAAGTTTAAAGACCTCTACATCTCCATTGCCTTCAACTACACCTTCGAGAATACCTGCAATTTGTGTTGCTGTAAATTTCATAAATAATATATTGTAGTCATATGTTTTAAAACCTTATAACTGGCAGCAAAAATAAGTAAAATAATAGACCTATGTTAATTGCTGATTTTTAAGCATCTAGCGTTTATTTTTTAAAATAAAACGCTAGAATTTAACCCGCTAACTTGATACACTAAATCGCCCCTAATTTTTTAGGATAACAGAAATAATGTTTCACCACTTTTTTTGAAAGCGCTTCAATGTTTAAAAGGTCACTAGCTTTAGCCACATCTACGACCCTTCCTTTTTTAGTAAGGATATTTATCGTGTCTTTTTCCATATCATACGCTTGATTGGTCATAGTCCCACTAAACACAAAGTACGCAGCCTCTTCATTTGTGAGGTTATGCTTTGTAATGAGTTGTTTTGTTTTTTCTGAAATAGCCGCAGCTGTAACTGGTTTCTTTTTTATTTTAATTTTTAGCAACTCCCTATTTAAAATCATTTTTGAAAGTTCTGACAATACAAAGTCATCGTTTGACGACCAAAATTTCATAGCCGAGATAATATCTGTATCATCCAGTTGTGCGAAAATTTCTAAAACTTCGCCATTAAAATTTTCTTTGTTGATTTTATTATTTAGGAAATAATGTAGTGCGTCACTACATTTTAAGAGCAAACCTCGCTCTGTTAGTTCCTTGGCTCGTTTTAAAACCCGGAGTAATAAATTTTCTGCAACAAAGCCTGTTTTATGCAGGTATACTTGCCAATACATTAATCTACGAGCAACAATAAATTTTTCTACAGAATAGATTCCTTTTTCTTCTACAACTAGTTTGTCGTCTTTAACGTGAAGCATAGAGATTAATCGTTCGCTATTTACTGTACCTTCTGCTACACCGGTATAAAAACTATCACGACGTAAATAGTCTAGTCGATCCATGTCCAGCTGACTGCTAATTAGTTGGTGTAGAAATTTCCTGGAATACTCATTTTTAAAAATAGAAATGGCTAATGTCAGTTTATGTGACATTTGCGCATTAAGTGCTTCCATAAAAATCAGGGAAATATCTTCGTGGCCTATACCGCTAACAATACTTCGTTCCATGGCGTGAGAAAATGGTCCATGACCTATATCATGTAATAAGATACCTATATATAAAGCCTCTGCTTCTTCATCCGTAATATGTACTCCTTTAGAACGTAACACCAATACTGCTTTTTGCATTAAATGCATTGCGCCTAGTGTGTGGTGAAATCGCGTGTGATGCGCTCCAGGATAGACAAGGTAGCTCATACCCATTTGAGAAATTCTTCTCAATCGCTGAAAATACTTATGCTCAATTAAATTAAACAGTAAGGTACTCGGGATAGTGATAAACCCGTAGATAGGGTCATTTATTATTTTTAGTGTGTTCGGTTGTTTCAAATTTTAACTTTTATTTATCGTTTCAAAAGACTGCCTAAGATACTTCATATTTAATTTTGAAGTTATAAAGTAGGCGCTTCTATTATAACCAGCATGAACCGCTACTATTTCAGAAGTAAAACTACTGAAATGTACCAACAACAAAACCAGTCTATTATTTAAAGATACTCCTACCTACATAATAAGGAGTACAAAAACAAAGATACATATATGAGTGAGATAAAAATTTTATGGGTTGACGACGAGATTGCTTCATTAAAGCCACATATTATATTTTTAGAAAAGAAAGGCTACAATGTAACTACCGCACAAAGTGGTACCGAGGCGTTAGAAATTGTCGAAGAGCAAGCTTTTGACATCATTTTCCTAGATGAAAATATGCCAGGACTTACAGGTATTGAAACATTAGCAGAAATTAAAGAAAAACACGCCGATGTTCCCGTGGTGATGATCACTAAGAGTGAGGAAGAATATATCATGGAAGAGGCTATTGGCTCTAAGATTGCAGACTACTTAATTAAGCCGGTAAACCCTAACCAGATTTTACTCAGTTTAAAAAAGAACCTAGATCACTCTCGATTGATTTCGGAAAAAACTACCTCTAATTACCAGCAAGAGTTTAGAAAGATTGCTATGGATATGTCCATGATCAACTCTTATGAAGGTTGGGTAGAGCTGTATCAAAAATTAGTGTATTGGGAGCTTGAACTCGAAAACATAGAAGATAGCGGGATGTTTGAAATTCTCGAGTCTCAAAAAACAGAGGCAAATAATCAGTTTTGCAAATATATAGACAAACACTATCCAGACTGGTTTGACGGAGCTGATGAAGCCCCTGTAATGTCGCATACCTTGTTTAGAGATTGGATTAAACCCCAATTGAGCCA
>JALZVC010000037.1 GCA_023301205.1 Flavobacteriaceae bacterium | reverse complement strand
ATAAATGTACGTTGGTCTCTTATAATAAATTGATCAAATGAATTTTCGTTTTTAAAATTAACATTAAAAATATTATCTACATCAATCTCAAACCCCCAAGGACTGTCTTCTTTATTATAAAATAAGGAAGCATTTCCTATCTCAAAATTATTTACAATGTCTTCACCCTTATTTTCATAGCGGTTGTACCTGTAATCTGCTTTAAAAATAAAGTCATTTAAAAAATCATATTGAAGTATCGCATAAGGTTCCGTTTGTGAAAATTTGTTGCTGAAGTTATCATTACCAAAATCATTAAATGCCTGAGAAACACCCACCTCTAAATTTGGGTAGTTCTTAAAACTTGTTTCTGCTTTAAAATTATAACCATAATTATTTGAAGAAAAATCAACAATTAGCTCATTAATAGTTCTTGAATAGCTAGAACGCGATAGATTAGCGCTCAAAGAAAACTTTATTTTTTTTACTTTTTTTGAAATGGATGCACCGCTCGACAACGTGCGTTCTGGAAGATCTGTAAATATCGAGGTGCTAATTTGATTTATACCATCAATTATGGTCGCACTTCTTATCGTATTTATACGATCTATATAACTCAGTCTAGCATTATAAAATAATCCTTTTAACAAACTAAACTTAGAGTAGGATAATGACGCCTGGTGGTACAGTTCGTTTTCTAGAGACTCATTACCTTGATATATGTTATTAAATCCTGATAAACGGAACCTGTTGGCGTAAAAAGAGGCATCATTAAACTGTGACTTTAACCCGTAATCTAATTTAATTTTCTCACTACTCCTTAAGGCCCAATCCACCAATAATTCTGGGAGAAATTGTGCTTTTCCTCTTGATAAAGTCGATTGATTAAATTGCTCGATATCCCAATAATAGTAATGATAAATCAAACCAGGTTTAATGGTGATATCATCTATTTTAGTTTTGTATTGAAAGCCAACAAAACTATCATTTAACAAAAAAGAAGTATCGTTATTAAAACCGCTAGAAGAAAAGTCATTAGTCTCCGTATCTATAATTTGAGCATCAAGAGAACTATAGTTTTGTTTAGAAAAGTTATGCCCTAAAACAGGATATATATGATGAAAGGTACTTAACACCCAATAGTGTTTTAATTGAAATGAAGAACTATAATCCTCATAATCAATGTTTTGACTTAAATTAAATGGAGCATCACCTTCTACGGGCACTAAAGTATTAAAAATAGCATCACTAAAATCCCATAATGATTTGTTTTTATTTTTAACTACATTAAAATCTGCCTGTAACGTTGATGTGTGTTTGTTAGAAAATTGTTTACTGTAGCTAAAGGTATTTAGTATTTCATAAGAGGTTGGATTCTCTTGGGTATTCACAAAACCATTAGTGGTTAACGTTTGCGATTGTAATTGTTCGTTTAAATCACCAGTAGAGGTTTTAACCACGGTTGATAGACTAAGATCCTCGTCTGCATTTGGAATATACTTTAACGTTGCCTTATTTAAGGTGAAGAAGCTATCAAATTTGTTAGTGGTCGTACGATTTTCTATATCACTAATCGTATTATCAATTAGAAATGTATTTACTTGTGATACTCTAGTTTCTGTAGTTGATCCATTAACAATACTGTAGGCATTTATATTTGTATTAGGACTTAACTGTTGGGCAATGTTAAATGCGCCAAAACTGTTTCTGTTAAAAACAAAATCTTGGTTTTGCAATGATGTCGCAAAATCACTATTAGCAAGATTAAAATATCCCTTAGGATCATCTACAAGTTTTGTAAAACCGCCCTCAAAATTTACGTAGTCATTAAACGTAAAAGATTGTTTTCCTATATTATTAAAATCTACAATGGTATTTACACTGGTTTTGGGGCTATAATAAAACAAAGTAGGGTGTGCTAAATATCGATCTTCTATACCACCACCTACTTCTATGTCTCCAAAGACAAACTTTTTCTTTCCTTCTTTTAGCTTAATGTTAAGCGCCATTTTATCGCTGTCTTCTAATCCTTTTAAAAATGGAATTTCACTATAATTATCAAGTACAACCACCTCATCTATAGCATCTGCAGGTATATTATTTACTCCTAGCTTTGTATCTCCTGTAAAAAAAATTTTACCCTCTACTAATAGCTTATCTACTTTTTTTCCATTTACAGTAACATTACCTGCCCTATCCACCTCGACTCCTGGTAATTTTTTGAGTACTTCCCGCAATTTACGTTCTTCTCCTGTCAGAAAAACATCTGTACGGTAAGTGATTGTATCCTTTTTTACTAGTACTGGCAAACGTTGTTTTATAAGCACCTCTTCCAAGCTCTCAGTACCTGGTAATAAAGTAAAATCTTTAGTAATGTCTTTTTGTAATGTTATAGAATCACTTATTTTTTGAAAACCTAGATAGGTAATTTCTATTTTATAAAAGATATCTTTTTTAAGAGATAATTTATAGTTACCAAACTTATCAGTAATAGAGAACTTAATATCTTGATTAGAATCCTTCGGTATTGCAAGTATATTTGTATGTTGTAAAGGTATTAATAGGGTATCCGTTACCCTACCATGTAGATTAGATTCTTGTGAGTATAAATTAAAAGTATTAATTAGTACTAATAAGAAAATATATTTAAGCGGTTTAATTTTTATTTCTAAACTCATCCATTTTTTTAACAGCGAAATTATTAAATTGATCTTCTGAATATTTCTTACCTTTAGATAGTATTTTAACATCTAATTCTTCACCAAATTCTATAGAATCAAGATAGATACTCACTCTCCCGGTATTCATTTCTAAAACTAAGCCTGGTAAACCTGCTAATCCCATTGGTCCAATAGATTTTGGGATTTCAGGTGTATACCAAACTTCATATAATTTTTGACTTAATCCCTTACTGCCTCTAGATGTTATAGAGCAAGTAGCCTTATAACATTTATATCCATTAATACTTTTAGTTTCATTTATTAATTTCCATGAAATATCATTTATATTGCTCTCAATTAAAAACAAGTCTCCCATAAAAACATACTGTTGTAAAATTAATTTTTTCTCAACATTAATATACCATTGCTTGTCTACACTGCCGCTTAGTGCAAGAGCCATTCTGTAAAATGGAAAATCTTTATCATTTATTACTTTATCTTGAACTTTGAATAAAGAATGATTACCATTCACTGCAAGCTCAAAATAAATATTTGCAAACTGGGCATCAGACTTATTCATAAAAGACTGAATATCAGGTTTTTTAGATGTAGCCTCTTTTATAGTTTTAGCCTTATAAATTACTTTTAGATTGTCTGTTTGAGCATTAGTAGAACACGTGAATATTATTGTAATAATTATTAATATATATTTCATAAACTTCTTAATTTTAAACAAGGAGGGTTTAAGCCCTCCTTGTTGATTACTTTATTACCTACTAATTAATAACCACTTCATCCACGCCAGAGCAGTAAACAAAAGCTCTCCACCAAACATCAAAATCACCTCCATCTCCAGCCGCACCTTCAACTGCATCTGCATAAGTAAAACAATCCACATTTACTATATCATCTTCCAATGTATGAGCCAATAAATTTACACTCATTACTAGCATTATTATTGTAAAAATTGTGTTTTTCATAATTTATTTATTTAAGTGAATAATTATTATCTAGGAAAATACCAACTGCTCATACACATATTATAAGCCATATTATATACATCTGAATTACAACCTTCTAGAGCGTATTCACTCTCGACACTCTCTGCAAAATCTGCGCAAATTTCTGAAAAAGAAGGATCTAAACTATTAAAACTCATCATACCAAGCGCTAAAGCGCCAATTAAAAATACTTTTTTCATTGTTATTAAATTTATGTCATAAAAACATGACTGGTTAAAAAATAAACAAGGACTACAAGGTTACAAGAAATAAAAAAAACCAACGTTGGTTACATAGCTATTATCAATCTAACTTTTACATCCCTTGTAAAAACATATAAGTTATTATGATTGAGTAAACTTAAAAAAAAAAAAAATGAATTAAACTATACTATTACTAAAACATCTAAAAATTAGGTGTTTATACGTAGCTAATACCTTACGTAAACTAAAAAATTTAATTACAGTGAACTTTTTAAACTGCAAAAACCCTCAAGAAC
Source organism: Flavobacteriaceae bacterium (assembly GCA_023301205.1). Classification (GTDB taxonomy): domain Bacteria; phylum Bacteroidota; class Bacteroidia; order Flavobacteriales; family Flavobacteriaceae; genus Patiriisocius. The sequence goes on along the minus strand of JALZVC010000037.1, from coordinate 1,050 downwards.
TTTTCTTGAGGGTTTTTGTTACTATGAAAAAAAACTTAAACTTCTATTTTATAATAATCCTTCCGGGGCTCTTCTTAGTATGCTTTACCAACATCCATATAGATGAAAAGCTTGAAACACCCACAAATAAAACACCTCCTACTAGTAATTTTAAACCTGCAGGATAAAAAGGATCAATTTTAATTAAATCTGAAAATATTGCCAGACTTATATATAATGTTGCCATCAAAACAACACTAGAAACGATAACTCCCAAGGTCTTATTATTCCAAATAAATAATGCAGCTAAAGGTATTAAAAGTGCTATTGCTATTGGGTTAAATAAGTTACCCGTTGAAGACCAATAATAGAGAACGACAAGGGTTAGCAATACTTCTGGAAAGAATCTAAAGGCAGATTTTAGTACAATTAACTTCATAAGCTTGAGGTTTTATACTAGTAAGATGTAGAACTACCGGAGAGGTTGCGTCGTGATTTAAAAAAAAATAAGTTTATTTAATTTAAATAACATTTGTTAGATTTTTACAATTTATAGTTACGAAAATCACATTGTTCATTTTTTTCATTGCCAAAAAAAAGAACCAAAAAAAGGCTAGGCTTAACCTAACTTTACTGAAAATTTCGCTCATTTCGGAGCAAACTAAAGGTGTACGCTAGATAAGACAAACACCTACCTAATCAATTGAAGTTATAATCTAGATTATTTGTGAAGCTGTAGCTAGTTTGCTTACCCTTCACTCACATCATTTTTTACGTAAAATTAGTTGAGGCCGTTTAAAAAACTCTATAAAATTGAAAGCTTTGATAAATACTCCGCTAGATTATTTTTAAAAGAGGTTTCGTGAAGTTTTACTATTTTCGAATTAATTTTTTTATTAGCGGTTCGAGCCCATTAATTTTAATCTCATCCATCTCTCGCATAAGCCGTCCTAACTTCCCTTCTGGGAATCCTTTTTGTCTAAACCAAGTGTAATAAGGTTCTGGCACATCTACCAAATAGCGCCCTTTGTACTTGCCAAAAGGCATCTTATAATTTGCTAGCTCTATGAG
>JALZVC010000036.1 GCA_023301205.1 Flavobacteriaceae bacterium | reverse complement strand
ATCACTATCTAGCGTTGGTTTGTTTTTTATGTTGAAACGTTTGCTGCTTGTAATGTTATCACGTAAATCATAATAATATTCATAGGTAGAGACGCCATTTTTATCTGCTATTGGCTCTCCTTCTGCATCTAGGGTATTTCTTCTAAAGATGTTACCGCGCTCATCATATTCAAAAAATAAATTTGAGCCATTAAGATGCACTGCAAGCTTTTTTTCGTCGTCATACAAGCGGACTCTTGTGATATTATTATTGCTGTCAAATGAATAATCGTATACTGCTGCTAGATCGTTATCTAAGCTCAGTTTTCCTGACATATCATGCTGCTCAACACTAGTCGTTCTTCCTTCAGGATCAAAAAACTGCGTTTGGCTATATAGTTGATTGTCTATAAACGTAGGTTGATTATTAAGATCTAAAAATGTGATTTTTGCTAGCTTTTTATCTTTTGAATAATTCCATAATTTCTTATAAACTGTAGGCTGTAAATATAATTCACTTGATCCATGTGTTCTATTATCATCTTTGTCGTAGTAGGTAGAAATCATCGTGTACTCATCTGGTGTCTCAATGACTAGTTTGGTATATGGTCTTGACGCTATGGGTAAACTATCTTTATCTAAAAAATGATGGGTAGTTTTTTTAGGGCTATAGTCAATAACAGCAATCGCAGCATTTAATTCTCCACCAACTTTGAGTACGCCGTTTATTCTGTGTTTTACAATAACGCCAGTAGCTGTTTTTAAAATTTCGTAAGACACACCTTTTAACGTATCCTTTGCAAGCAACGGATAGGAAGTTAAGATTTGCTGTCTAACAGTGCTGTAAATTTTTCGGTAAAATCGAGTCTCAGGTTTTCTAAACGTATAGTAGCTGTCTAAGTCTGGGTTTGCATAGTATGCTGTGGTACGCAATAAATCATCTATTTTTAGCTCCCAGTAGCGTTGTCTTTCATCTTCTGTATTGTGATTAGATTCTTCATCATAATCTGTTTGCATTTCATTTAATCGCTCATTAATACGATTAAAATAATACGTGATACTCGATTTTGACAACGATGCCCCTTTCTCTAAAAGTCGCTTACGGAGCAATCGCGCATGGTATTCTGTAATATTAAAATGATACTGTTCGTGAATAAGCAATTGATCGCTGGTATGGGCATCTGCTGTTCTGTTTGAGAAGTCAGGATACATAGTAGCGTAGACTAAATTATCACTACCCGAAAAACGCGATGGATATTTTATTTCTGAAGAAATATTTGCGTCAAAATCACCAAACACGTCATCTGCAATTTGAAAATCTTCCCAAGACACTTTTCGCTCGTCCCATCTAATGTCATCGCCCATTAGGTTGTTTAATCTGTAATTAAACCATAAAACAATAATAACTAATGCTACTGTAACAGCAGCTGCAGCAGAAAAGAAGCGTTTATTCATTAAAACATGTATTCAAAGATTATTCTGGTGTTGGTTTAATAACGGGGTTTGTTAGGTTTCTAGCGAAGTTATTAAATTCTTGCTTTTTAAATCCATATTTATCTAATTTTAAACATACTAATCCTTCCGTTTTAATACCTTATTTTTGCCAAAAGCTTTTTTACGACAGCTGTAATTCAATTAAGATGAATATGGAAAATAAACCACACAAGGCAGGTTTTGTAAATATTATAGGGAATCCTAATGTAGGAAAAAGCACCTTGATGAATGCTTTTGTGGGCGAACGTCTTTCTATAATAACAAGTAAAGCACAAACCACGAGACATCGTATTCTAGGTATTGTTAATGGAGATGATTTTCAGATGTTGCTTAGTGATACGCCAGGAATAATAAAACCAGCTTATCAATTGCAAGCGAGTATGATGGATTTTGTGAAGTCTGCCTTTGAGGATGCAGATGTGCTTCTGTATTTAGTAGAGCTAGGAGAGAAAGACTTAAAGGACGAAAAGTTTTTTGAGAAAATAACAAACGCTAAAATCCCCGTGCTTTTATTACTCAATAAAATAGATAAAGGAAACGAAGAGCAATTAAGTGAAGCACTTGTTTTTTGGCAAGAAAAAGTACCTAATGCTAGTGTTTTTGCCATTTCTGCTTTAGAGAATTTTGGTGTTCAAGAAGTGTTTAGTCGCATTATAGAATTGCTCCCAGAATCACCTCCATTCTATCCTAAAGATCAACTTACAGATAAACCAGAGCGCTTTTTTGTAAATGAAATTATTAGAGAAAAGATCTTAATGCATTATAAAAAAGAGATTCCGTATTCGGTAGAGATTGATACAGAAGAGTTTTTTGAAGATGAAAATATTATCCGCATTAGAAGTATTATAATGGTTGAACGTAGTACACAAAAGGGAATTATTATTGGGCATAAAGGAGCAGCCTTAAAAAGGGTAGGAGTGGAAGCACGCAAAGACCTAGAAAAATTCTTCGGAAAGCAGATTCATCTGGAGACTTATGTGAAAGTTAATAAAAACTGGCGAAGTAATGATAGGCAATTACGTCGTTTTGGATACAATAATTAATGTGTTTTAGCAATCACACTGGAACTATTACCTATGAAGTACCGTTTTTTATTCTTATTACTATGGGTCACGTTTAGTGCATTTTCGCAGCAGCGAGATGACGCCTATATTGGTGTAGATTATTTTTACGGTAGTGTATTAAAACATAACAGATCTGTAGCGCAATTAGTGCGAGCAAATCCTGCCGGAGTATTATTAAGCTATAATAAACGAACTCACGGTGACCAGAGGTGGCAGCAAGAATATAATTATCCTGATTGGGGTTTTTCGTTGCTCTATCAAGATTTTAATAATGATGAGTTGGGGAGAAACTACAGTGCAGGGTTTCATTATAATTTTTACTTTTTTAATAGGCAGTTGCAGATAAGAATAGGTCAAGGTCTCAATTACAATACAAATCCTTTTGATATAGATAATAATGCCAAAAACCTTGCTTTCGGTAGTCACATTACTGGTTTTTCTCAAATAGGATTTCAGTATATCAGGCCTAGAATTATAGGTAAGTTTGGGCTAAGAGCAGGTGTGTTATTGTTGCATCACTCAAATGGAGGTGTGAAATCACCTAATAGTGGGTTAAATACTTTTGCAACTAGTATTGGAATAACCTATGATCTTGAAGATGAAAAGATAGCGAATAAGGAGCGGGTAGCTTATGAGAAATATACAGAACCAATAAAGTATAATTTTATACTAAGAGGGGGATTTAATGAAAGTGATTTCATAGAGTTAGGACAACATCCATTTTTTGTTGCTTCAGCTTTTGCAGATAAACGTTTAAGTTATAAGCACACCGTGCAATTGGGTGTAGATTTTATAGTTTCAGATTTTTTAGAAGTACAACGTGAATTTACAGCAGCAGCATTCCCTGGTAGAAATGTGAATACAGATATAGACTATAAGCGTGTAGGTCTTTTTTTAGGGCATGAATTTAGGCTTAATAGATTGGCAGTGCCAACACAGATTGCCTATTATGTGTATAATCCTAGTGGGTTTGAAGGGCTGGTTTATATTAGGGCAGGGATTAAGTTTTACGTTACAGATAAATTATTTGCTGTGGGTACAGTAAGAGCACATGGTGGTAACGCAGAAGCAGTAGAATTTGGTATAGGGGTTAGATTATGAGAAAACTTTTAATTTTAGTTGCGTGTTTTATAGTACTACAATCTTGTGATACTGAAAATGGCTGGGATTGTATTCAAACTGTAGGTGATATTGTTGAAGTCCCTATGCCTGTGTCTTCTTTTTCTAAGATAACTGTAGAAGACGATATTTTTTTAGATATAGAATATGGAGACGTACAACAAGTAATTTTAACTACAGGTAGCAACTTACTTAGTGATATAACTATTACAGTTGAAGGTGACGGAACTTTGCGTTTAAAAAATAATAATAGTTGTAATTTAATTCGAGAACACGATGTAACTCGAGTAAAAGTAATTACACCTATACTTACAGATATAAGGAGTGCTTCTATTAATCCAGTAACATCAACCAATACATTACGCTATGAGCTTTTAAGACTTTGGAGTAATACCAATGCAGGGGTAATTGATCCGGGCAATAGTGGAGATTTTATATTAGATATAGAAGTAGATATGCTTAACGTAACAGCTAATGGTCTTAGTGTTTTTACTATTGAGGGTTCTGCAACAAACGCTAGGATATCTTTTTTAACTGAGTTGCCAAAGTTTGAGGGTTCAAATTTAATCATTCAGGAGCTTAGGGTGCTTCAAGTAAGTAACAGAGATATGATTGTTAATCCTCAACAATCAATTACAGGTTCTATAAGAAGCACTGGTGATGTAATCTCTTTAAACGAGCCGCCTATTGTTGAGGTAGAAGAATTGTTTACAGGCCGATTACTATTTCAGTAATAATTGCTTCGGAAATAGTAACATTTCAAAATCTAAAAGTTTTATTAAAAACTGTGCCGTATTTTATTTAATGTCTATTTTCGCATTAATGAAACAAAACGGATACACAGTAATAGTATGGTGGGCGCAATCAAACAGTTGATAAGCGACCAAATTATGTGTGTAATGGAGTCCCTTTTGGGGCTTTTTTTATGAAAAAAATTATGGAGAATAATAAGGGATTAAGAACTTGGTTAGATGCTTTTGGATTAAAACACCCATTAGTGATCGCTGGGCCGTGTAGTGCAGAAACAGAAGCGCAAGTGCTTAAAATTGCACACCAATTAAAAGATACAGATACTACTGTTTTAAGAGCTGGAATATGGAAGCCACGCACGCGCCCAGGTAATTTTGAAGGGGTAGGAGCGCTTGGTTTAAAATGGTTGCAGCGTGCTAAACAAGAAACGGGGTTAATGACTACTACAGAAGTCGCAAATGCAAATCATGTAGACCTTGCATTAAAACATGATGTCGATATTTTATGGATTGGAGCGCGAACAACGGTTTCTCCATTTATAGTTCAGGAAATAGCAGAAGCATTAAAAGGTACAGATAAAACAGTGCTTATTAAAAATCCCGTTAATCCAGATCTTGGATTGTGGTTAGGAGCGGTAGAACGTTTTTATACTGCAGATGTTAAAAACCTTGGAGTGATTCACAGAGGTTTCTCCAGCTATGAGAAAAGTAGCTACCGTAACAATCCAGAATGGCAGATTCCTATTGATTTGCAAAATAGATTTCCAGATTTACCATTAATACTCGACCCTTCGCACATTGCAGGAAGACGTGACATTATTTTTGATCTTTGCCAGACCGCATTAGACCTAAATTATGATGGACTTATGGTAGAAACACACTTTGATCCTGACAATGCTTGGAGCGACGCAAAACAACAAATAACTCCAGCTACTTTAGACCAAATTACGGTAGACCTCCGCATCCGTAAAAAAGATACTCACGAGATGGAGTTTAAAAACCAATTGCATACACTACGGACCCAGATAGATGTTATAGATGATAAAATTTTAGAGATGATGGGTAAACGCATGAAGATTGCAGATGGTATAGGAGCTTTAAAAGCCTCAAATAATGTGTCTATACTTCAGGTAAAACGTTGGAACGAAGTTTTAGGTCGAATGATTCTTAAAGGCGAAGTACATCAATTAAGTGAAGAATTTGTCTTAAAAATGTATAAGGCTATACATCAAGAATCTATAAATCACCAGCAATACATTACAAATTCTTCAAAGGACTAAAAGGTTCAGGGTTTTTATAATTAATGACTTATTTATCTTAAAATAAAACGATTTTCTTGTTACTGCCAACAATCTCATTTTAACCTTGCTTAAAGTAAGTAAGAAAAGGAAACGATAACTCATATAATTTTCAGAGTTTTGTGGTAATGAAAGGCACCGTTTATAAATCTACTGGAAGTTGGTATACCGTGAAGTCTCATGAAGGTAAGTTTTATGAGTGTCGTATTAAGGGTAAGTTTAGAATACAAGGAATAAAAAGCACAAACCCTGTGGCGGTTGGAGACCACGTGACTTTTGAAATAGAGAAGAAGGGTGATGAAGAAATTGGCATCATTAACGTCATCGACGAACGAGAGAATTATATTATCCGAAAGTCTGTGAATCTTTCAAAACAGACGCACATAATTGCAAGTAACATAGACGTTGCTTTCTTGTTAGTGACCTTAAACAACCCATCTACTTTCACTTCTTTTATTGATCGTTTTTTAGTGACGGCAGAAGCCTATAAAATTAAGGCGGTGTTGCTCTTCAATAAAATAGATACCTATAATGAAGAAGAGACCTTAGAGATTAAATACCTAGCAGCAATGTATAGAGATATAGGTTACGAATGTATTGGAATCTCTGCGACAACAGGGCAAAATATTGATAAAGTAAAAGAGATGATGCGTGGTAAAGTCTCTATGTTCTCAGGTCATAGTGGTGTAGGTAAATCTACCTTAGCAAACGCACTAGAAGATACCTTAAAAATTAAAACAACTGCAATCTCTACGCAGCATATGCAAGGGCAGCACACTACTACATTTGCAGAAATGTATGACCTGCCTTGGGGAGCTAAGATTATTGACACCCCAGGTATAAAAGGTTTTGGAGTAGTAGAGATAGAAAAAGAGGATTTGGATCAATATTTCCCTGAGTTTTTTGAGCTAAAACAAGGATGTAAATTTAATAACTGTATTCACTTAGAAGAACCTAAATGTGCCGTAAAAGAGGCATTAGAGATAGACACCTTATTCTGGTCGCGTTACAAGAGTTATTTGCAGATAATGGAAGGGGATGAAGAACATTTCAGAAAAGATATTTACGATAAAAATGCACCGTTATGAGAGCTCTAATTCAACGTGTTTCTCAGGCGTCAGTTACCGTGAATGATATTGTTGTGTCTAAAATTGGAGTTGGTGTTCTCGTGCTATTAGGTGTTGAAGCAACAGATACAGAAGAGGATATTAAATGGCTCTCAAATAAAATAGTAAATCTTCGTATTTTCAATGATAGTGAAGGAGTAATGAATTTGTCATTAAAAGAGGTTTCTGGCGAGGCGTTAGTAGTTAGCCAGTTTACTTTGCATGCAGCAATAAAGAAAGGGAATCGGCCATCTTATATAAAAGCGGCACGACCAGAATTTGCAGAGCCTATGTACGAGCAGTTTGTGAAGCAAATAACTGATGATGCAGGAGCGCTTGTTCAGACAGGTAAATTTGGTGCTATGATGGATGTACAATTGATAAATGATGGTCCAGTAACGCTATGGGTTGACACCAAAAATAAAGAGTGAATGGTGGTGTGTCTTAATAATTAAGCCTATTTTAGTAGTTATATTTTTTAGTATGAGATACATTTTTATTAAGCTTAAGTCTTCAGGCGCAGGAGGCTAATTTTTCTTCAAAAAGATTATGATAATATCAAGGAGTTTTTTGAAACCATTGTGAAAAAAGAAAACGAAAAAACAATGCTAACTAAAGTCTAATTAATGAATATCGCAAACGCACAGCTAGAAGTAGATACCTGGATTAAAAATCACGGAGTTCGTTATTTTAATGAACTAACTAATATGGCTCAGCTTACAGAAGAAGTAGGTGAGGTCGCGCGTATTATTGCCCGCAGATATGGTGAGCAAAGTGAAAAACAAAGTGATAAAGATAAAGATCTTGGCGAAGAATTAGCAGATGTGCTTTTTGTGGTGCTATGTCTTGCCAATCAAACAGGTATAGATTTACAAGATTCTTTTGATAAGAAACTAGACATAAAAACGAAAAGGGACCATGACCGGCACCAGAACAACCCTAAATTAAAATAATGTTTAAACGTGTTTTTGCTCATAAAGGTTTTTTTAAATCGGTTATAGTTCTAGGACTGGTGTACAGTTTGGTTTTATTTTTAATACAATGGGCGTTAAGAAGTTTTTATTCGCCATTTTTAAATCTCACTAATGTGTTAGTTGCTTTAGGGGCTGGATTGATTGCAGGTATATTTATTAGTTATGGAAAATTTTGGGGTAAATTAAAGCAACAGGACGCTAGAAAATGAAAATTCTTTTAGCGCATACTTCAGTATTAAAAAAGAAGGCAACGATAACTTTAGGAGGCTCAAAAAGTGAATCTAACAGATTATTAGTTTTGCAAGCACTTTTTGATAATCTTACCATTACAAATCTTTCTTCTAGTGACGACTCTAACGCTTTAATAGAAGCTTTAAGTATAGATAAAGGCATAGTGGATATTCATCACGCAGGAACAGCGATGCGTTTTTTAACGGCTTATTTTGCCACTCAAGAAGGAAGAGAGGTTACTTTAACGGGTAGCGCAAGAATGCAGCAAAGACCTATAGGTACTCTGGTAGACGCCTTATGTGAATTAGGCGCTACTATTTCTTATTTGAATAAAGAAGGCTTCCCTCCATTACAGATTACTGGTAAAAAACTTACGAAGAACAAGGTTAAAATTGCGGCAAATGTAAGCAGTCAATTTATTTCTGCATTACTATTAATAGCCCCTAGTTTGCCTAATGGATTAACTGTTTTTCTCGACGGAAATGTGACATCGGCACCATACCTTAAAATGACATTACAATTACTAGAACAACTAGGGTTTAAAAGTGATTTTAATGGAAATGTAATCACTGTTTCACCAGGTGTTATTTCAGAAGAAAAGCAGGTTAATGTAGAATCAGATTGGAGTTCGGTTTCTTATATCTTCAGTTTGGTTGCCTTATCTCAAGATTCTGAAATTACCGTAAATACTTTTAAACAGAGTAGTTTACAAGGCGATAAGGCGTTGGCTGTTATATATCAAGAGCTAGGTGTTTGTACTATTTTTAATGAAAATGAAAGTATTACGTTGCGTAAAATTTCCGAAGCTACAGAACGATATTTGAAATTTAATCTCATAGATACGCCAGATATAGCACAAACAATTGCGGTTACTTGTTTTGGTTTAGGGATTTCGTGTGAGTTAACAGGTTTACATACCTTAAAAATAAAGGAAACCGATCGTTTGCTGGCTCTGAAAATTGAATTAGAAAAACTGGGTGCGCAAGTAGCAATTACAGAAGATGCGTTACTGCTACAGAAATCTAAGGCTATTCGCGCTAACGTATCCATAGACACATACCAAGACCATAGAATGGCGATGGCTTTTGCGCCGCTTGCGTTAAAAACTTCGTTAGTAATAAATGACGCGGGTGTGGTGTCAAAATCTTTTCCAGAATTCTGGAATGTGTTATCAGATTTAAATATTTTACTAAAAGAAGAATAATAAACAGTCATTTACTTGACAACCCCTATCTCCAGATTGTATATTTGCAATCTTTAATCAAAAAAATCGAATAATTTATGGGAATGAAACTTTCTAACTTTGGCTTTGAATTGCCAGATGAACTTCTAGCAGAATATCCATCTGAAAATAGAGATGAAGCCCGTTTAATGGTGCTAAATAGAAAAGAACAAACAATTGAGCACAAGATGTTCAAAGATCTCATAGATTATTTTGAAGAAGATGATATTTTATGTTTGAATAATACAAAGGTTTTTCCTGCACGATTATTTGGTAATAAAGAAAAGACAGGCGCTCGTATTGAAGTGTTTTTGCTTAGAGAATTAAATTCTCAAACCAGACTCTGGGATGTACTTGTAGATCCTGCAAGAAAGATACGAATAGGTAACAAGCTATATTTTGGAGATGATGAGTCTTTGGTAGCAGAAGTAATTGATAACACGACCTCTAGAGGAAGAACCTTGCGTTTTCTTTTTGATGGGTCATACGAAGAGTTTAGAAATAAATTGACTGAGCTAGGTGAAACACCTTTACCAAAATATATTAAGCGTGATGTAGAGCCTACAGATGCAGAACGGTATCAAACCATTTATGCAAAAGAGGAAGGGGCAGTAGCTGCTCCTACTGCAGGATTGCATTTCTCTAAGCATTTATTAAAACGTTTTGAGATAAAGGGAGTTAATTTTGCAGAGGTCACCTTACACGTAGGTTTAGGTACTTTTAGTGCTGTTGAGGTTGAAGATCTTTCTAAACACAAAATGGATAGTGAAGAGATGCACATTAAGCAGGATACGGTAGATTTAATTAATAAAGGACTTGAAAATAAGAGACGTATTTGTGCTGTAGGTACCACCGTAATGCGTTCTCTAGAAAGTTCTGTTTCTTCTAATCTCACACTAAATGCATATTCGGGTTGGACTAATAAGTTTGTTTTTCCGCCTCACGATTTTAGCATTGCAAACTGTATGGTAACTAATTTCCATACACCGAAATCAACTTTGTTGATGATGGTTTCTGCTTTTGCTGGACACGAATTTGTGCAGAGGGCTTATCAAGAGGCAATTAAAGAAAAATATAAATTTTATAGTTATGGTGATGCGATGCTCATTATATAATTAAACGATAAAGTGTTTGAAAACCCCGATATAACTATCGGGATTTTTTTTAATGCATAATCAGTATGGTATGTAAATTTAATGTGTTATTTTAGTTCACTGCAAGCAGTTCTTGCTCAGTTCATTGATGAAGAAAACACTACTCATTTTATTTTTATTTGCTTTTAGTGCCATTGCGTTTTCGCAAGGTAGTGAGGATACTGTTCCTGTAAGTTGGGTGCAAGATTTAGCAATACTACCTGCGGATATTATTCTTGAAGAATTGGATTTATCTAAGATTTATGCCGAAGACTTGATCAATGATCGTGATAAAAGTTTGCCTTGGCGTTATGGTTTAGAAAGAGCTTTGAATATTGACATGAGTGATATAGGTACTTGGACAACACTCGATACCGGTGAACGAATTTGGCGTGCTCGCATAATATCAAAAGACGCACTTAACTTAAGTATTAATTTTAATGACTTCTATTTACCAGAAGGAGCATCCATTTATTTATTTAATGACAGTAAAGATGACATCGTTACAAATACCAATAGAGGCTCTAATACAGAAGCTTCTCCATATGGGTCTTGGTTTATTAAAGGAGAATCCTTAAATATAGAATACGTTGAGCCTACTAATGTACAAAGTAATGTAAAGTTAGAAATAGGAGGGATTATTCACGGATATCGACTAGGGAAAGTTAATAAATTTATCGAATCACAAAGAGGTCTCAATGATTCTGGCGATTGTAACTATGATGTAAACTGTAGTGTTGGTGGAGATTTTGAGGCAACAAAAGATGTGGTAAAGAAGGCTGTTGCGCTTTTAAACTTAGGGAACGGGTTTTTGTGCTCTGCGTCTCTAGTAAACAATACTCAGCAAGATAAAACACCTTATTTACTAACTGCAAATCATTGTCTTTTGGGAAGTAATCCAGCACTTTGGAGTTTTCGTTTTAATTGGATGAGTCCATCGCCAGTTTGTGCGGAGACTGAAGATAGTGAAGACTTACAGACTAATTTTACCGTAAGCGGTGCTGTAGTTAGGGCCAAAAATGAATTGAGTGATTTTGCCTTAGTAGAGGTGATAACAGATATTCCGGAGTCTTGGGATGTTGCTTTTGCTGGGTGGGATAGAACAGATGAATTACCTGATTTTGAAGTAGGTATTCATCACCCTAATGGTGACTTAATGAAGATTGCTAGAGATGATAGTGGCGCCATTCACGAAAACGCTAATGGTACTGACGTTTGGCTTATAAAGGGGATTAGTGAAGGTGATGGTGATGGCTGGGAATTAGGAACTACAGAAAGTGGTTCTTCTGGTTCTCCATTATTTAATCAAGATGGGTTAATAATAGGTCAATTGTTCGCGGGTAATTCTTTTTGTGAAGCGAATGAAAATAACAATGACTACGATATTTACGGAAGGTTCGCGACATCTTGGGATTCTGGTGATACAGAGGGCGAAAGGCTTTCAGATTGGTTAGATCCCTCTGGTATAGGAACAAGTATAGTTTCTTCTTTACAAAATATTTTAAGTGTGCCAGATAATGATCTTGTTGGGGCACTAGAGGTGTTTCCAAATCCAGTTGCTGATGTAATTACGGTTATGAATAGTCGCTACCCAAACCTTAGTTATGAGTTTTATGATATTGTAGGTCAAGTATTAGCGTCCGGTAAAAT
>JALZVC010000035.1 GCA_023301205.1 Flavobacteriaceae bacterium | reverse complement strand
TTCCAGATTTCAGATCAAATAATGCTTGGTCTTGCTTATGATAGAGAAACTACAGAATTACAACAGTTTAATGATGGTTCTTTTGAGTTCTTTTTACGCTACGAGTTATTTAAGAAGAATGAGCGTTTAATCTCGCCAAGATTCTTTTAAACTATAATATTAAATTTTGATATATAAACAGATGAAATATTTACTACAAATAACCTTGGCGTGTTTCTTTATAACTACGTTGAGTCTTGCTCAAGATAAAGAAGATCTTAAGGAACAAAAAAAAGCAAATAAAGAGTTTACAGACTTTTCATTTATTGATGCTCAAGAAGACTATCTCAAGTTAGCAGAAAACGGATTTAGATCTATAGATCTTTTAAAAGGCCTTGGAGATTCTTTTTATTTCACAGCAGATTATGCTAATGCCGCAAAATGGTATGATGAACTTTATAATTTTCCAGAGTTTGATAAAGATAGTGACGCAGAATATCTTTATAGATATGCGCAGTCTTTAAAAAGTATTGAACTTTATGATAATGCTTCTAGTGTAATTAAAGAATATAAAGTTGCCACTGGTGAAGACTTAAACAGTCCAGAAAACAAAAGGGACTATTTACAAGAGATAAAAGATAACTCCGGGAAATTTGAAATACAGAATGCTGATTTTAATTCTGCCTTATCAGATTTTGCGCCTGCATTTTGGAAAGAATCATTGGTTTTCTCAACGAACCGTACAAATGGTAAAAAAGTAGAAAATGTGCATAGTTGGAATGATCAGCCGTTTTTAGATCTTTATGTATTGCCGCTAGAAGTAGAAACTTCTGGTGCGATACCAGAGAAATTATTAGGCGGTATTAATACACAATATCACGAGTCTACCATGGTTTATAGTGCTACCAGAGATTTGGTTTATTTTACACGAAACAACTTTAAGAAGAATGACTATGATACAGATAAAAGTGGTGTAAACAGGTTAAAACTATATCAAGGGAAAAAGGATAAAAAAGGCAAATGGGATATCAAAGAATTACCATTTAATAGTAATCAATATTCTGTTGCCCACCCTACACTAAGTATAGACGAACAAACTTTATATTTTGCTAGTGATATGCCAGGCGGTTTTGGAAATTCAGATTTATATAAAGTAGCAATTTTAGAAGACGGTTTTGGAGAGATTCAAAATTTGGGAGATAAGATAAATACAAGAGGTAGAGATACCTTTCCTTTTCTTAGTTCAGAAAATATTCTATATTTTTCTTCAGATGATAGAGATGGTTTAGGAGGTCTTGATATTTACTATGCAGGAATTCTAGATAATAATCAGTTTTCTATTGTTAATAATATTGCAAAACCTTTAAATAGTAGCAAAGATGACTTTGGTCTTATTGTTCAGCTAAATGAAGAAGGCGAACGTTACGGCTATTTTTCTTCTAACAGAGATGGCGGAAAAGGATTTGACGATATTTATAGTTTTAACGAACTTCCTGTAGTGTGTAAGCAAATGGTTGCGGGTATAGTAAAGGATAAAAATACAGGAGCGATTATTCCGGGAGCAACTGTAATCTTATTAGATGAAAACAATAAGCAGATCGCTGAGGATCTTAGTGACGCCAATGGTGCATTTGATCTTGGTGAAATAGCGTGTGAAAAATGGTATACGGCACGTGCTTCAAAAACGAACTATAGTATTGCAGAAGAACGTTTTCAATCTACAGCAGAACTTGATCTAGCATTAGCACTTGATTTAGGACTTACTCCTAAAGTTGTTGGTCCTACGATTTCTATTGGGGAGGATTTATCAGATTTACTAGATATAGAGAATATTAATTTTGATTATGATAAAAGTTTTATACGTACAGATGCTGCGTATGAATTAGAAAAAGTAATCAGATATATGAACAGGTATCCATCAGTTAAAATTGATGTGCGATCGCATACAGATGCTAGGGGTAGTGATTCTTATAATCTTGCCTTATCTAAAAGAAGAAATACTTCTACTATTGACTATATTATTAATAAAGGTGGGATTTCTCGCTCTAGAGTGACAGGAAGAGGGTATGGAGAAACGCAATTGATTAATGGTTGTTCTAATGGTGTTAAGTGTGATGATTTAATTCACGAACAAAATAGACGTTCAGAATTTATTGTTGTTCAAAAATAAATACCACTACGTAGTAAATAAAAAAATGCCCTTGAAAATTCAAGGGCATTTTTTATTGTAAATATGTCTAGTTTTGAAATAGCGATACATAAAAAAGTAATGTAGTGTTAATAGTATATAAAGCATGGTATGCGAAGCGTACTCAAAAAGGCTAATTAGTTTCTACCTGTGATTTACTCGGACTAAACATATGAGTTTATTATAGATCAATAAAATCCAGATCGCATAAGCCGCCTATCGCAAAAAAAAACAATAGTGCGAGAGATTCGCATCTTGATACCAAAGTTCTGAGTTAGATGACTGTGTTTTTTACGCACAGATAATTATCGATTTTAAAACAGTGAAGAGATGAAATCTAGAATAGTAAGGGCTAATCATATGTTGACACCGATGCAAATGCACGCCCAAAACAAATTAAAAAGAAAACAATACAAATCAAAAAAGCTGAACAATCATATGATTGTTCAGCTTTAATTAATTTAATCCTTTAATAATCTGTGTAGATTATTAAAGTACTAGACAAAGAGTAAAGATTATTTGTGGTCCACAGCATTTTTGATGCTGTTCATTTTGTCTCCAGCTGCATTTTTAGCGTCCATAGCCGCATCTTTTGCGCTGTTCATTGCGTCTCCTGCAGCGTTTTTAGCACCGTCCATTGCGTTTCCAGCCGCATCTTTTGCGCTGTTCATTGCGTCTCC
>JALZVC010000034.1 GCA_023301205.1 Flavobacteriaceae bacterium | reverse complement strand
TACTTGTGTATTTCCTTCTGCATCCTCATCATTGGTCAATACGTTTCCATCTACTGGTAAGTCCACAAAGGTATTGTTGATATCATCGATTGCATCTGTACAATTTGCTAAAATCTCAACTGCTACATCAAATTCACAACCATTCCCGTCAAGTATTGTAACGGTATAAGACCCTGAAGCTAAGCCCGGAAAAAAACCATTGTTTTGAGCTATACCTCCATCCAAGCTATATGTATAATTTGGTGTTCCGCCTTGTGCTGAAATAGTTACACTACCATCCGCTCCACATACACTATCAACCTGAACATCTATCTGCGCTGTTATCCCTGCAACTGGCTGCAATACTTCTGCACTGTCAGTTAAGACACATCCATTAGCGTCTGTAACTGTTACGGTATACGTCCCTGCTGGGATAGTATTAATATCTTCTGTTGTTGCACCATTACTCCAATCAAAGCTGTAAGGAGCAGTTCCGCCTGAAACAGTTAAGTCTAATGAACCTGTTGATTCACCAAAACACAATACGCTGTTTACAGCAATTCCTGAACTTAACGCGTTTGGCTCTATCACCGTAGCGTTTGCAGTTACAGTACACAAGGTAACTGTATCTGTTACCGAAATCGTATAAACACCTCCAGGTAGAGACGAAATATCTTCTGTTGTTGCTCCATTACTCCAAGAATAAGTAAAGTTTCCTGACCCTCCAGTTACGGTAGCATCTACCGCACCGTCACTATCTCCATTACAAGTTACTCCAGATGGAGTAGCTGTTGCTGCAAGATCTAAACAAGTACCTGGATTTACAGTTGTTGTTGCAGTTTCAGTACATCCGTTTGCGTCAGTTACCGTTACTGTATACGTCCCTTCATCAAGACCTGTTATTGTTTGTGTTGTTTCTCCTCCAGGAGCCCAAGAATAAGTATAATCTGGTGTTCCTCCTGAAACGTTAGCCGTTGCAGTACCATCATTTGTTGCTGGCCCACTCTCATCTGTTGAGGATGCACTAACATCTAATGCATTTGTTGGTTCTGTAATAGTTACACTTTGTTCAACTGGCAAACACACCGTACCATCTATTGTCACACTCACTGTGTATACACCAGCACTTTGACCAGAAATTGTACTAGTTGTTACTCCCGCATTCGTTTGTACAGGAATCGTATTCCACACAAAAGTAAATGTAGCTGCTGGGTTAGCTACCGAACTTGCACTTACAGTTGATGCCCCAGTAGTATCACTTGTACATAAGACGTTTGTCACATCATTTACTACAATTACTTGATCACAAGTATTTGAACAATCAATAACTACGGTCTGATCTAATACACATCCATTTGCATCGGTTACCGTTACCGTATGATTACCTGTAGTTAAATTTGTAGCAGTTGGCCCTGTTTGATTATTTGCACTGGCACTCCATTGATAGGTGTACGGCGCTGTTCCACCACTTGCACTTGCTGTAGCTTCTCCATCCGCACATCCTTGTGCCGTTGTTGCGTTAACTTTTGTAATTACAATACTAACAGCAGAGGCTGGCTCTTCAATATTAATAGCACTTTGCACTAATGAACATCCATTTGCATCTGTAACGGTCACAGAATAACTATCTGCAAGCAAATTAGACAAGTCTTGAGTTGTAGCTCCATTGTTCCAAGCATATGTATAAGGTGCTGTTCCACCTGTTACTGTAATATCTACAGATCCTGTGCTAGCACCATTACATAAAACGTCTACCGTAGTAAAAGTAATCCCTAATCCAGTAGCTGGACCGTCAACAGTAAAACTAGCTTCTTTTTCACATCCATTTGCATCTAATACGGTAACAGTATATACTCCAGCAACTAAATTTGCTAAATCTTGAGTGGTCTCACCAGAAGACCAAGAATATGAATATCCTGGAGTACCACCTGACACAGAAATATCTATCGCTCCACTAGCATCACCAAAACAAGCTACATCGGTTACATTTCCAGTTGTTGTAATTTCTGCAGATGGCTGACCTACAGTATAAGTTGCTTCATCGGTACATCCATTCGCTCCGGTCACGGTAACCGTATAAGTTCCAGCAGGAACATCAATTATATCTTCTGTAGTAGCACCATTGCTCCAAGAAAAAGTATATGGCTCAGTACCACCATTAACATTTACATCAACCGCACCTGTACTCTCACCAAAACAAGCGACATCTGTTAATGTGCCTAATTCTATTGCTGTAAAAACGACCTCAGCTGTCACAGGGCTTACACATTCTGTATTAATATCTCTTACAGTAATAGTATTAGACCCTTCCACAATGTTTGAGAAAACTGTAGATGCTTGAAAAGTTCCATCATTTAAAGAATACTCAAACTCTGCACCTAAAGGGGAGATTACAGTAATCTGACCTTGGTTAGAAACACCAACACAACTAACCTCTAAAGCTGGTTGCTCAGGTGGCGCTAATATAGTAATAGTAACGCTACCGGTATCACATATCACCTCATTAGGAGCTGGTAAACATATTCCATACTCAAAAGTGATTTCACCGGTGAAACCTAAAGCAGGTACTATTACAAAAGTTCCATCTTCATTAAAAGTAAATGACTGAACACCCGCACTTGGCGTTGGAGCCGTTTGCGCAAAATACATAGAAGT
>JALZVC010000033.1 GCA_023301205.1 Flavobacteriaceae bacterium | reverse complement strand
GTATTAATCGACCCTTGAAGATTTCCGAAGCAATCCAATAAATCTTTTTACATCCCGTAACATTAGGCAACTTTCAACTACTTATATTTGTGTGATGGAAAAGGCCAAACAGAAAAAATATGACATTGCCTACCTACGGATGGCAAAGGAGTGGAGTAAGTTATCTCATTGTAATAGGAAGCAAGTGGGTGCGCTTATTGTAAAAGATAAAATGATTATTAGTGACGGTTATAATGGGACTCCTACGGGCTTTAATAATGACTGTGAGGATACTGATAATAATACACACTGGTACGTGTTACATGCAGAAGCGAATGCTATTTTAAAAGTGGCAGGTTCTACACAATCCTGCCAAGGAGCAACCTTATACATTACGCTGTCACCGTGTAAAAATTGTAGTAAGCTTATCCATCAATCTGGAATTACACGTGTTGTCTATCACAAGGGCTATAAAGATGATAGCGGATTAAAATTTTTAGAAAAAGCAGGCGTTAGCATTACGCATATTAATGAAGTAGATTAAAAATAGTCTGAGGTTGCTGAGTGGCTTTACCGAAACAACTTGAATACTAAGACCAAAACTTCAATCGTAAAATTGTATCGAACCAATGAAATTTAAAAAAGAATACATTCCCTTACTTATTGGCTTCGCAATGGCGGGAGGTGTTTATTTAGGCTCGAAACTCAATTTTCATGATTCTGGGGAGCAGTTGTTTGCCACGAACTCAAAAAAAGACAAACTCAATAGGCTCATTGATTACATAGATTATGAGTATGTAGATGACGTAAATACTGATAGTATAGTAGATGTTACCGTAAATGAAATTTTAGGGAATCTTGATCCACATTCGGTATACATTCCGGTTTCAGAATATGAGGATAACGCAGATGACATGCGGGGTAATTTTACGGGTATTGGGATTAGTTTTCATATACATAATGATAGTATTGCGGTAATTAGAACTATTGAAGGTGGACCAGCAAAGGCGGCCGGCATACTGGAAGGGGATCGTATACTTACAGCAGATGGTCGTGAGCTCTTCGGAAACGCCATGGATCGAGATAGTATTCCAGATTATTTAAAAGGCGAGAAAGGGTCAAAAGTTGCATTACAAGTGTATCGTCCTTCTGAAGATAAAATTATTGATGTTAGGGTACGCCGCGATGCTGTTCCTTTAATTAGCGTAGACGCAGCATACCCGGTTAATGAAAATGTAGGGTACCTCAAATTAAATCGTTTTGCAGAAACTTCTTTTGATGAATTTAAAATAGCGCTCGATAAATTGAATGATGCTAATGTTTCGGCATTGATATTTGACCTGCGAGGGAATCCAGGTGGTTATATCGCCAGTGCAGAGCAAATAGCAGATCAGTTTTTAGAAGACGATAAGCTGATAGTGATTACTAGAAATAAAAACGGCGAAGAAGAAAAAACCTATGCAACAGGTAGCGGTGATTTTGAGGATAAAATGGTTTATGTTCTCATTAATGAAAACTCTGCTTCTGCTAGTGAGATTGTAGCAGGCGCATTACAGGATAATGATAGAGGATTGATTGTGGGTAGAAGATCGTTTGGTAAAGGACTTGTACAACGTGAAATGTCATTAGGTGATGGTAGTGCGGTGCGACTTACCATTGCTCGTTATTTTACACCTTCTGGTAGGAGCATACAACGGCCTTATGAAGATGGTAATGAAGCATATTTTAAAGAGTACGAAACGCGCTATCAAAACGGTGAATTACTTGACGTAGATAATATTGTGGTGTCAGATTCGCTAGTGTTTAAAACAGTTAATGGGCGAACTGTCTATGGAGGCGGAGGGATTACGCCAGACATTTTTGTGCCAAAAGACACCAGCAGAGAACACGAAACCATAGACTTCATAAGTAGAGGCGGTTCTATGAGTTATTATGTATTTACCGTTCTAGACAAAAATCGTGGAGCATTAAACAAATTTTCTTTTAAGGGGTTTAAAGACACCTACGAGATTTCAACAGCGGTATCGCAGGGCTATATAGATTATATTTGGGAAGAAACTCGGGTTCGCTTGAACTTAAAAGCTACTTCTCCAGAGTTAAAACTAGCGTTAAAGGCTATAATGGCAGAGCAACTATATGGCCCTGAACAAAAGGAGATTCTCCGCCACTTAACAGATCCTATGATAATGAAGGTTCTGGAAATAGAAAAGGGCAAACAAGAGTAGTTTATCGTTTGCTTTTTTGAGCTATTTTCTTTGAAATCAATAAAATAGACATCAATGTAATTGCACAGGCAGCTGCAAAAACGCCTATAAGTGCGATACTACTTTCTCCTGTAAACAGGTTATCAAAGTCCAGTTTTGTTACATTAAAAACAAGTAGCCCTGCAGAGAGTGCGATAATGATATAGATGAAGATTTTCATATAAATAGTTCTTTAATGTTAGACGTAAAAAGTTTAACTGCAATAGCTAGTAAAATTACACCAAAAATCTTTTCTATGATAGCGATTCCGTTTTTTCCTAAGAAACGCTGTAAACGTCCAGAGGTGCGTAAAACAATAAATACCACAATGATATTTACGAGAATAGCTACTATTATGTTTTCTAATTCAAATTCAGCTCGTAAAGAGAGTAAAGACGTTAAACTTCCTGGGCCAGCAACAATAGGAAAGGCTATAGGAAATACGGTAGCCATCTCTAAATTTTCTTCATTTTGCTTAAAAAGCTTAATTCCCAATATCATTTCTAGGGCAATAAAAAATAAGATGAATGATCCGGCAACAGCAAACTCATAAACATTAATACCAATTAGGTTTAATATCTCTTCTCCTATAAATAAGAAAACAATTAGGACAATAGCCGCAATAATAGAAGCTTTACCACTTTTAATGGTGCCCGATTTTTCTTTAAGTGAAATAATTATTGGAATACTCCCTACAATATCAATTACGGCAAAAAGTATCATTGTAGCGGTTGCTATCTCTCTAAAATTAAAATTCATAGTTTTCCGTCAACACGGGTTTTTTATTTATTTTTTTCAGCGTGCAAAAGTACGCCTTTTGTTCAATTGATTATTGTTAAAATTAGCTAATTTTTAATCAATAATACCACCTAATGAGGGTTTTCGTTTATCGACAACACTTGACCTCTTTCGTGTAGCTATAATGCATTCCATTTTCTATTTCGATTTCAGACTCAAAAATTGTAGTTTTGTGCCATGTTTCAACTAGGAAAAACCATTGTATCTGAAGACCTAATCGAGAAAGATTTTGTCTGTAATTTAGGAGCTTGCAAAGGAGAATGTTGTGTCTCTGGCGCAGCAGGAGCTCCAGTAACTGAAGAAGAAGTTCAGGTCCTAAAAGACATATATCCTCAAGTAAAACCATTTTTGCGCCCTGAAGGCATCGCCGTAATTGAAAATGATGGAACTCACGTTGTCTCTAAATTAGATGAACTTGAAACTCCATTAGTTAATGGTGCAGAATGTGCTTATGTCACTTTTAAAGAAAATGGTACTGCTAGTTGTGGTATTGAAGATGCTTATAATGCAGGAGTTGTGTCTTTCAAAAAACCAATTTCTTGCCACTTATATCCCGTTCGTGTAAAAGACTATAGTGAGTTTGCTGCGGTGAATTATCATAAATGGCCAATTTGTAACGACGCTTGTACTTTAGGGAACGAGCTTAAAGTTCCAGTGTATAAATTTGTTAAAGAGGCATTGATAAGAAGGTTTGGTGAGCATTGGTATGCAGAGTTGGAGAAGGTTGCAGCAAAACACGAGTTCTAGTAGTTCTTTTGAATCTGTCTATCGGTAAGCGATAATTTTAAGTGTTCATACTATTTCAGTATAAAAATATCCCTAACAACTATAAAAGTTATTAGGGATATTCTTAAATGAAGAAGTACTTAAGCTTCACAAGCTGCACAATCTTTCTTTTGTTTAAATTTCTGTGCGGCGTTCATACTATGCTGGTAGTACAACGATTTTAATCCAAGTTTCCAAGCTGTGATGTGTATGTTGTTCACCTCTTTTGTAGGCATATCTGGATGTACAATGATATTTACAGACTGCCCTTGGTCAATATGATTTTGACGGTTTGCGGCTTGATAAATAATATCTAACTGGTCAATTTCAGAATACGTTTTAAATACGTTCTTTTCATTTTCAGTTAAGAAGTCTAGATGTTGCACAGAACCATCTTTGTCACGTATGTCTAACCATACTTCTCTTGTGTCCATTCCTTTTTCTTGTAGCAATTCTACTAAAAATGGATTTTTAATGGTTGTCTTTATTTTTGCAATATCTTTTACATAAATATTTGACCATACAGGCTCGATACCTTGAGATACTTGTCCTAATATAAAGGCAGATGATGTGGTAGGGGCAACAGCATTTAACGTTGCATTTCTACGTCCGTATCCTTTTAACACTTCTGGCTCTCCAAAAACTTCTGCAAGTTCTTCAGAGGCTTTATAAGAGCGATCTTTTATTCCTTTAAAAATCTCACTGTTAAGATTAAATGCTTCTTGGCTATTAAATGCGAGCTTTTTTGATTGCAATAACGAATGCCATCCTAAAACTCCTAAACCTAAAGCTCTGTTTTCTTTTGCAAAATTATAAGCACGTTCCATAAACATGAAGGTCTGGCGATCTTCTCTGTCTTCTGAGTTTTTATAAGACTCTAATTTTTGTAAAAATTCTGTGATTACTGCATCTAAGAAATACACCATCGTTTCTACTGCATCTGTATCTTTCCACTTATCATAGTGTAATACGTTTATGCTAGAAAGTACACATACAAAAGACCAATCGTGATTAGATGGTAGCATGATTTCTGTACACAAGTTACTTGCGTAAATAGGGTGGTTTTTATCTTGATATACATCTGCCGCACCATTATTAGCATTGTCTGTAAAGAAAACATAAGGATATCCCATCTCTCCACGACTCTGTAATACTTTTGCCCATACAGTTCTTTTCTGTGTGTCTCCTGCAATCATTTCTTCCATCCACGCATTTGTCACAGTAACTCCGTGTGTCAATTCTTGGATTGGGTTTCCTTCACTTCCTATTTCTAAAAATTCTTCAATATCTGCGTGATCAATAGGTAAGTAAGGAGAAAAACGACCGCGACGTACAGAACCTTGACTTACAACATCTACCATAGATTCAAACAATCTCATGATATGTACTGCGCCAGATGCTTCACCATTATTTTTAATAGCAGCACCACGAGGACGTATTTTCCCGAAATAACCAGAAGTACCACCTCCTAGTTTAGACATCATTCCAACTTCAGATTGTGTGTATAGAATATTTCCTATATCATCATCAATGTGAGAGCCAAAACAGCTAATAGGAAGACCGCGTTTCTTTCCGAAGTTAGACCAAACAGGAGATGCTAAAGAGTAGTACCCTTCAGACATATACCCATAAAATTTATCTGCATAGCCAGGCATTTCTAGAATTTCTTCAGCGCGTTCTGCAATTTCTCTAATACGGTGCTCTGGGCTTACACCATCTGTAAGGTATCCAGCTTCAAGAAAGTTACGGCTATTTTCATTAAGCCATTTAAAACCAGTTGTACTACTAGTTTCTCCCTTAGCAAGTGCTTCTTTTCTTGCAGCGAGTAAATTGTCGTTCTTGTTTGTAGCGTTTTGTGCCACCGTTGTTGTTGATTTTTCTTGTTGAATCATATTAAAAAAGGTCGTCGCTGGTTATACTTTGGGTTCTTTTACTATAGTTAACAGATCGCTTTACAAAGAAGTCTCCATGTTTCGTTCCAATAATCTCATCATCAAACCATTCGGTTTCTCTAACGAGGGTTTCGTTTACTTCAAAAACTTTTTCTACACCTATACTTTCTAGTGATTTGTTGAAACGATTTTTCAGGAATTCGTTTATCACAGCTTTAGGTAAAAAGTCTATTTCTCCTTCTTCAAAAATCCAATCTACTAATGCTACTTCTGCTTCGTATGCTTCTTTGCACAAGCGTTGTATGTTTGTGTGGTATTCTGGTGTAAACCATTCTGGGTGTTCCTCCTTTAATATAAGGATAAGGTCAATACCAAAATCACCGTGTATCTGTTCTTCTTTTGAGGTGGCTTCTACTACATTAGAAATACCTTTAAGCATGTTTTTATGCTTATTAAACGCCATGATAATTAAGAATTGCGAGAATAAAGATACGTGCTCTATAAAAAGAGAGAACAACAGTACCGCTTCTGCATATTCTTCGTTGTCGTCACTTTTAGAGTTGCGTAATGCAGATTCTAAATACTGCACACGTTTCATGATAACAGGCTTTTTCTTAAGCTCCTTAAATTCTTTGTTTAGTCCTAGGATTTCTAAAAGGTGAGAGTAGGCATCTGCATGTCGTACTTCACTTTCTGCAAAAGTAGATCCTACTGCGCCTATTTCTGGTTTTGGCATTCTCATATGCAAATCACCCCAGAAATTTTTTACAGCTACTTCTATTTGAGAAATAGCAAGCATGGTGTTTTTTATTGCTCCACGCTCTACCTCATTCAATCTTGTTTTGAAATCTTGAATGTCACTTGTAAAATTAAATTCTGTATGAATCCAATAGGAGTGACGAATGGCAGGAACGTATTCGTAAAGTTGTGGATACTCATAAGGCTTTAAACTTATGCGTCTTTCAAAAATATCTGTTTTACGTTCTTGTGATCTTCTATTTCTGTAAAGGATATATGCTTTTGCAACTTCTGGAAAGCCACTTTCCATCAGTTTTGTTTCAACAATATCTTGAACCTGCTCAATGGTAGGAACATATCCGTTATTGGTTTCTTTGCGTTCCAGTAACACTTTATATACAGATAGCGCAACATTTTGGGCTTCTTCATCATTTCCTACCCCTAATACTTGCATTGCTTTAAGTACAGCGGCGGTGATTTTGTCCAAATGAAATGACTTGGTCGTGAAATCTCTTTTTATAATGTGTGTAATTTCCATAAATGTCGTGAGGCTAATAGTTCTATAATATTAAGTAAATATCTTACTAATTTAGAGACAAAACCGTTTTAATTAGGTCGTGTTCTCAACACGGTTATTAACAAAAGGTTAAGTATTCAATAATAGTCGGAGTTAACGTCAAAATGCAAAATATCAACACCTATTTGTTTAAAAGTATTAATTGAATCTTATCATAGTTTAGTTTTTCATTCGTAAGGAAAAGCATAATTATTTTTTAAACTTATTAAAAGAGTCTTGTGTTTATTGGGCAACCTGTTTTAGAATAATAGTAGGGGTATACTGTTTATACTTGTTGTAAAAAACAATAAAACAAAAGGTTACGTGTTTTTATGCCCTTGTCA
>JALZVC010000032.1 GCA_023301205.1 Flavobacteriaceae bacterium | reverse complement strand
GAAAGCTTTACAGGATCACCTACTAGCTTTTCTGGTAGCGACGGGTCAAATTCTAACGTAACTTTATTGTTTTTGTCTTTAGCAGATTTTTGGAGTGCTATTAATACATCACTAATTCTTCTTTTTAAGTCAAAAGTAGTATGTTCAATTTCTACTTTATTTGCTTCTAGCTTATTAAGATCAAGTATATTGTTAATAAGTGATAATAGGTATTCTCCTGAGAACTTTAGAGAATTTAGATGTTCTTTTTGGTCTGGTTTTGGGTCTTCTTCTAGTAATAAGTGTGTAAGTCCAGTTACTGCGTATAATGGAGTTCTTAACTCGTGAGTCACTGTAGATAAAAATTGTGCCTTGGCTAAAGAAGCTTGTTCTGCTTTCTCTTTTGATAGTTGTAATTCTGTATTTTTATCTAATAACAGATTATTTGCCTTAGCTCTTAAATTATTGTTTTTGTATAATGATAAGGTAAGAAGTGATAAAATAACAATAAGTGCAATACTGAGTCCTGTAGTATATTTAATAAAGTTGGTAGACTGCACTTTTTCTTCCATTTCAATTTCTGCAAGTGCAAGTTGCTTTTTTAAATCACCAATACTTGCCTCATCATCGATAGCGATGGAAATTGTAGAAAAGTATTTTTGAAAGTTTTCTTCTTGGGCATCTACATATCTTTGCCAATTTACAGCAGCAGCATCAATATCGCCTTTCGCTTGATTAATTTTTGCTGCTGTTTGATAACTTCTCATTTTAAGCCTACTCAAAGAAGTAGTGTTTATAAAAAGCATAGCTTTATTATATGTTTTTGATGCCAGCTCGATATTAGTTTGATTTTGAGTGTCAACGGCTATTAATGCCTCTGCTTTACTGAGCTGGGTAATTGCGGCTTGATTATTAAGGCTG
Source organism: Flavobacteriaceae bacterium (assembly GCA_023301205.1). GTDB lineage: Bacteria > Bacteroidota > Bacteroidia > Flavobacteriales > Flavobacteriaceae > Patiriisocius. The sequence continues at coordinate 8,612 of JALZVC010000032.1, read as the reverse complement.
TTAGCTTTAAAAACAGGCAAAACAGCATCAAAATAATTTATTGCTTTGTTATACTCTTTCTTTTTAAGTTCTAGTATTCCTAAACCTAGTAATACATTAGCCCGTATTTTTTCGTTGTTTGAATCGACATATATCTTATCTGCTTTTGTAAAGTAATTTTCGGCTACATCATACGCTCCTTGTTCAGTAAGGATTTGACCTTTTAAGGTGTAAGCAGCTGCAAATTGCTCAAGATTTTCATTTTCTGTAAGCATAGCGATAGCAGCATCAATTTCTATGTTTGCTTTATCAAAATTGTGAATGTAGTACTGTAGTTGTGCAATATTTCGTTTTAATTCGTGCTTCATAGAATCACGATCATTTGTTAGGGCTATTTTAAATGCCTTATTTAAATCTAAAAGCGCTTTGCTAAAGTCTTGATTGTCTTTAGAAATTCTTGCATCTTCTTTCAATTCAAGTAATTGAATGAGTGTGCTGTCTTGAACCGTTGATTTCTGTGCTTGTACAGGAATAACGCATAAAAGCAGTATAAGGGGCACTAAAAAATGATATTTCTTTACGAAATTCAATAGGTGTATGTTGCAGTTAAGCGGCAAACATAGTCATTTCCTCGACAAAATGTGTATTAAATCGATAATTCTTGCCGAATATCCGATTTCGTTATCATACCATCCTATAATTTTCACCATTTTACCAATAACAGAAGTCATGCCAGCATCAAAGACGCAAGAATGTTGGTTACCTTTTATATCAATAGAAACAATTGGGGCTTCTGTGTACTCTAGAACATCTTTTAATTGGTTGTGAGATGCCTTTTTAAAGGCTTCATTTACCTGGTCAATGGTCACTTCTTTCTTTACATTAAGTGTAATGTCTGTTAATGATCCATTAGGAACTGGTACGCGTATACCGCAGCCACCAATAACATCTGCTAAGTCTGGGAAAATTTTTGTGAGCGCTTTTGCCGCTCCAGTAGTTGTAGGGACAATAGATTGTCCAGCTGCTCGTGCACGGCGAAGATCTCTATGCGGTTGATCGTGTAGGCTTTGATCTGTAGTATAACTATGTATAGTGGTAATATAGGCCTGTTCAATACCGCAAAGTTCGTTGATTACTTGTAGCATTGGTGCGGCATTGTTAGTCGTGCATGAAGCGTTTGATACAATTAAATCCTCACTAGATAGCAAGTTTTCATTAACACCTATGACGACCATTTTTATAGTATCATCAAGCGGGGGTACGCTTAAGATCACTTTTTTTGCACCATTAGATAGATGCTTTTCTAATTGCTCTCGTTCTTTAAACTTACCGGTACATTCTATAACAATATCTACATTTTTCCAAGAAAGTTTATCGATGTCAGGTTCTTGAGTAAATGAAAATTCTTCTTCTTCAATGAAAAGCTTATTTTGATTTTGTCTTATTTCTAAGGGGAGCACACCGTGGATACTGTCATATTTTAATAAATGGGCAAGCGTTGGTAATGGTGCTAGATCATTTACAGCTACTACTTTAATATCAGACTGCAGCAGTAGTAGGCGAAATAAATTTCGTCCTATTCGCCCAAAACCATTAATTCCAACCGTTATTTGGTTTTTCATCTCTAAAGAATTATGTGAGATGTTTCTGTGCTTTGTATGAAGATCTAACCAATGGACCACTTTCTACGTGTCTAAAGCCCATTTCTAGTCCTATTTCTTCATATTTTTTAAACTGTTCTGGAGTGATAAACTCTTTAACAGGTAAGTGTCTTTTAGAAGGCTGTAGATATTGACCAATAGTTACAATGTCTAGATTGACATCGCGTAAATCTTGCATGGTTTGTAGCACTTCATCTTCTTTTTCTCCTAAACCGAGCATGATTCCGCTTTTGGTTCGTTTTATACCTTGTTTTTTAAGGTAATTAAGTACTTCTAGGCTTCGTTCATATTTTGCCTGTATGCGTACTTCTCGGGTCAAACGCTTTACAGTTTCCATATTATGAGACACTACTTCTGGTGCCACATCAATAATACGATCTATGATTCTAGTATTTCCTTGAAAATCTGGGATAAGGGTTTCTAGTGTTGTTTCTGGATTAAAACGTCTAATCGCTTTTACCGTTTCTGCCCAGATTATAGACCCCATGTCTTTTAAATCATCGCGATCTACAGAGGTAATAACTGCGTGTTTAATTTCCATTAGTTTAATGGATCGGGCTACTTTCTCTGGTTCATCCCAGTCTACCGTTTCTGGTCTTCCCGTTTTAACACCGCAAAAACCACAAGAGCGTGTGCAAATATTCCCTAATATCATAAAGGTTGCCGTTCCTTCTGTCCAGCATTCTCCCATATTAGGACAACTACCAGAGGTGCAAATAGTATGTAAATCATACTTGTCTACTAAACCACGTAAGGAAGTGTATTTTTTACCTGTAGGTAATTTTACACGTAACCATTTAGGTTTTGGAGTAGGTCGAGCGACTGTAGGGGTTTGTGTTTCCATCTGTTTACAAATATACAATTTCTACTTCTGAAATTATAATACAAGAGCATTCCTAAATGGTATTTATTACTTCGGCTTTAAACTAAGGTACTTATATACCAAACGCTTAATGTAAAGAGCAAGCATATACTCGTGCCAGCATAAACACGCATTGCTTTTGAGGGTCTGTAAGGAGCTGGCATCCATTTGCTTGTTATGAGTTTTAAGTTGAAGATAGCATAAAAGGGTGCCGTGATAAAAGAGAGAATGGTTGCAATTTGGATTAAAGTTCCCATTTCTGAAAGTAAAAATATAAATATGAAAAGTGTTCCTAAGGCTAATACCAATAACCAAATTAGGTATCCATGGCGATAGGTTTTATTGTTTAAAATTTCTGAAGTTTTATGCATTACTCGCGGAGATCCATCTAGCGTGGTAAGTGTTGTACTAAACATTGTGGTAAGTGCGGCAACTCCAATAATGATTTGAGTCCAATCGCCTAAACTTAAAACATAGAGATTAATAAGTTGGTTTGCAAATTCGCCAGCTTTAAGAGAGAAATTTTCATTAGTTTCAAACATCACTAAGGCGCCTAAGGATAAAAATCCAATAGCAAGAATACAGGTCATAATATATCCTAGATTAAAATCAAATAGTGCTTGTTTGGGCCTTAGATCTTGTTGTATTTTTTGCTTCTCTACGGTCCAGATAGATTGCCAGATAGAGATGTCTAGCGGTGCCGGCATCCATCCCATGAATGCAATGATAAAACCAATAGATATCGCATCTGTAGGCAATACTTGCTGTAAAGAAATATCGCTGGCTTCATTTAGAATGATACTCACAACTATTATGGTACTAATGGTAAGGCAGATTACAATTATCTTCATCAATTCATCAAGAAATTTATATTTTCCTAAAATGAGAATTAGAAAACAAATTACAATGATAATGGTGGTCCAAAATGTTGTTGCGCCCCAGCCAAAGATTGAAGCGGCGATACCAGCGGTGACAATAGTCACCGCTGTTTGTATGGTGAACATGGTGGCAAATGTGAGTATAAAGTAGGTGATTAATATGGGCTTCCCCATTTTACGATAGCCCTCGAGCATACTCTCTCCAGTAGCAGTAGCATATCTAGTACCGAACTGAAAAAATGGATATTTAATAATATTGATTAATAGTAGTGCCCAGAGTAGGCCAAAACCAAAATCTGCACCAGCTCTAGTAGATTGCACAAGATGCGATACTCCTATTGCAGCACCTGCAAATAAAAAACCTGGGCCTAACTTTTTAATAGAATGTATCACCTTAAATACTACTTGTTATTATTTCTGTTAGCAATTTTCTAGCCCTAAGCAGTCTCACTTTAACATTGCTAAGTGGTTCACTTATTTTAAAGCTTATCTCTTTATAACTCAATTCTTGAAAGTAAAATAAATTAATCACCTCTTGATAATGCGGTTTTAGTAGCTTAATATACCGCAAGAGCTCGGCAAGGTTTTGTTCCTTAATCAATAAGTCTTCTGGTGATAAATTACCGTCTGCTATGTTATTTAAGAGTTCTTCACTTATTTCCAAGCTTTTATGCAATGGTTTGCTTTTTTTCTTTCTGAAATGATCTATCTGTAAGTTTTTTGAGATGGTGATGAGCCAAGTGCTAAATTCGTAATTATCATCATATTGAGTGAGTTTGTCAAAAGCTTTTGAGAAGGTCTCAATAGAAATTTCTTCAGCTTCATACTCATTGTGAACACGTTTCAGTAAAAACCCATATACTAGATTCCAATACCCATCTAATAAAAATTTATAAGCGGTTTGTTGTCCCTCAATTGCATCTGCAATTTGAGTTTTAAGCATATTTTTTGTTATTTCCAACTAGTTGGTTTAGTGGTTGAGTTATTTATAAAGATACTCAATTGGAAAATAATTAAAAATATATCAAGAAATGGAATGAAATAGATGAGGTCTTTCTCATTTAAAACGGAGGCACTACTACCGTAGATTATCCATTGTATCGCTATACGAAATACTAACAATGCGGTAACGAGTGTCCACGGGTAGAAAAAGTAGCAAACTGCGAGCATAGCCCAAAAAAGAAGGTTGCACGCAAAAAACAAACCTAATAAAAATTTATGTCCGCTTTTGTATGTATGTGCCGTTGTGATATGTCTTCTTTTTTGTTTTACCCAGTCTGTAAAAGTGGTGTTAGGAACAGAAACAGTAAACCCATCTTTTTCTAGGCAAATACTTGTATTCTCTTTTGTTGCTACTTCATTCACAAAAAGATCGTCATCGCCAGATGGTATTTTAATGTGAGACATAAAACCATTTACAGAATAATAAAGATCACTAGTATATGCTAAGTTTCTACCTACGCCCATATAAGGTATCCCTATTTTTGCATACGATAAATATTGTATCGCTGTGATTAGAGTTTCAAATCTAATGAGCTTATTGAGAAGTCCTTTCCGTTTTTGATAAGCACCATAACCCAAAACAAGTTGTTTTTTATCACTAAATTTTTGGCTCATAGTGGTGATCCAATTTTCGCTATTAGGCCAGCAATCTGCATCAATAAATAACATATGTTGATAGGTCGCCTTCTTTATGCCAAGGGTAAGTGCATACTTTTTATTTGCCCAAAAGGCTTCATTAGGGATAACGTTAACGATTTTAATTCTGTCATCTTTTTCTTGAAATTGTTCCATGACTTCAAGGGTGTCGTCAGAGGAGCAGTCATTGATTAAAATAATTTCAAAAACAGGATATTTTTGACCTAGGAGTAAAGGGACTATTTTTTGTAAATTTTTAGATTCATTTTTAGCACAGACAATGAGAGATACAGGTTTGTTTGCTAATTTTATTTTTGAAGTAGGGCGATGAAATGCTACTTTAGAAAAAACAACGTAGTACAATATATTAACTAGTATAATTCCTGCAAGAATAGAAAGTAATACCATAGGATTAACGCACTATTTTAAACTAAGCGTGTTGTTCTTCTTTACAAGAATCAAATTGATCTGGTGTTTTACCGCAAAAGCCACAGGCTTCGCCATCTTTATTTAAAAAGGGAGATTGACTAGCACAAGTACCAGCAAATTTACCATCCTTTTTTGCCCATATCTTAATAGCAATACCTCCTACGGCTAGCAATAATAAGAAAAGTGTAATGAGGAATAGTTTCATAATCTAAGTCATTTAAGTAGTGATAATTCTATTGCAAAAATACGATGTTTCTTTGTTATATGGGAGCAAAATGACTACTTTTAAAATGATGAAAAGCAAATTGTTGATTTTTAGGGGGAGTTTTTTATTTGTACTTTTTTTGGTTGCCTTATCTTCTTGTGACGAGAAATCTGGTGTTAAAGACACACCTATTATAAGTTTAAAGACTAGTGATAATGCTCAGCAAGATGCTCCTGAAATTTCACCTTTCAATCTGGCGGCTCGTATTAGGTCTACAGATGATTTAACCTTACTTTTCGAAACCATAGAGGATTTACCTATATTAGATCAATTTATTAGTGATAAAGGACCTTATACGCTATTTGCTCCATCTAATGAAGCACTTGAAGAAATAGAAATCTTAGAAGGCGGCATAGAGATTGAAAATCTGCTTAAAAAATATATGGTAATGGGTAAAATTACTACTGTAGAATTAACAAAAAGCATACGTAGTAGTGGTGGTAGCTACTCCATGAATACTATAGGTGGTACCACTTTGATTGCCTATAAGGTGGGTAATGCTATTTATATTAAAACGATAAATGGTAAGAAATCTGAGTTGGGTAAAAGTGATATTCTGGCTTCTAACGGTATTATACATGTAGCGAACTCCCTTTAGATATCTAAATTATATTCACTTCTGGAGCTATGGTAATCGCGAATTTATCGTAAACTGCTTGCCTAATTTTCATTGCTAAATCCCATATTTCTTCTCCAGATGCATTGCCATAGTTTACTAATACCAGGGCTTGATTTTTATGCACACCAACATCTCCATAGCGTTTTCCTTTAAATCCTACTTTCTCTATGAGCCAACCAGCGGGTATCTTAAAGCTAGTAGCAGATATCTTGTAAAACGGAGCTTCTGGGAATTTACTTTGAAATGATAGAAAATGGTGTAATTGGATAACTGGGTTTTTGAAAAAACTACCGCTATTTCCCAGTTCTTTGGGGTCTGGTAATTTAGATTGTCTTATGGCAATAACCGCTTCGGAAATATCCTTTATTGTTGGATTTTTAATACCATTTGTATCTAGTGCTTCCTGAATAGCGCCATATTTAGTGCACAGTAGATGTTTTTTTTTAGTTAGCTTAAAGCTAACCGAAGTGATAATATAATCTCCTTTTAATTTGTTTTTAAATATGCTATTACGGTAGTCAAATTCACATGCTGCAGTATCAAAAATTCTGCTTTCTTGTGTCTTTATATGTATTGCGGTACAGTTGTGAAAACTATCTTTAAGCTCTACACCATAAGCGCCTATATTTTGGATAGGAGCGGTCCCCACATTACCTGGAATAAGAGACATGTTTTCTAAACCACCATAATTTTTTGTGATACAATATTGTACAAAACTATGCCAGTTTTCGCCAGCAGCTACCTTTATAACAATGTGGTCAGTAGTTTCGACTACAATATCAATTCCTTTTATGTCCATGTGTAAAACTGGAATGGAGATGTCTTTTGTGAGTAGCATATTGCTTCCACCACCAAGAATAAAAAGTTGATCGCCTTTGTGCTTTGCAAGTGTCATTTTTAATTGAGCTAAAGACTCAATGTGGTAGAACATTTCAGCAGAAACATCAATACCAAATGTATTGTAGTTTTTTAAGGAAATGTTTTTGGCTTCTTGCATCTAATCTTTGTAAATTTTGAGTGCTTCTTTAAGAATATTTACTGCTTTAATTAAACTTTCTTCGTTAAGCACATAGGCAATTCGTATCTGGTTATTACCTACACCTGGAGTCGAATAAAATCCTGCAGCCGGAGCAACCATTATTGTTTCGCCATCTATATCAAAAGACTCTAGGAGCCATTGTGCAAAATTATCTGTATTTTTTACAGGCAGTTGCGCAATGCAATAAAAAGCACCTTTAGGGTGTCCTACTTGGACTCCGGGTATTTCCTCTAAATGCTTTACAAGGGTGTCCCTACGTATTTTATACTCAACAATAACATCGTCAAAATAGCTTTGTGGTGTGCTTAGTGCCGCTTCGCTTGCTATTTGAGCAAAGGTAGGTGGACTCAATCTCGCCTGCGCAAATTTCATTGCTGTTTTTAAGACTTCAGCATTTTTTGTTACTAAACAACCTATGCGTGCCCCACACATGCTATATCTTTTTGATACAGAATCTATGATTATAGCGTTGTCTTGTAGACCGTCTTCTTCAAGAATAGAATAATGTTTTGCTCCATCATAGGTAAATTCTCTATACACTTCGTCTGCCACTAAGAACAAGTCGTGTTCTTTTACAATTTCTGCGAGTTTTTTAATTTCTTCCTTACTGTAGAGATATCCAGTAGGGTTTCCAGGATTGCAAATTAATATCGCTTTTGTTTTTGGTGTTATTAGTTTTTCAAACTCTTCGATAGGAGGAAGGGCAAAATTGTCTTCTATCTTAGAATTGACAGGTACTATGGTTACACCAGAAGCTGTTGCAAATCCATTATAATTAGCATAGAACGGTTCTGGGATTATTATTTCGTCTCCCACATCAGCGATGCTGCCCATGGCAAAAAGTAAGGCTTCGCTTCCTCCGGTGGTAACAATAATCTGACTTTCAGTTACGTGGATATTGTTCTGCTTATAGTATTGGGCTATTTTATTTCGATACTCTTCACTTCCTTCAGATCGCGTGTATGCGAGAATTTCTAGGTGATGAGACGCAACTGCTTCCATGGCAACTTGAGGCGACTTGATATCAGGTTGACCAATATTTAAGTGAAAGACTGTTTTATTGTCTTTGTAAGCTTTTTCTGCATACGGGACTAACTTTCTAATGGGCGATTCTGGCATCGCGATACCTTTTTTTGATACTGCTGGCATAGTGACTTATTTCTATTACAAAGTTGAGAAATATATTTTAATTTTTCTAGTTATATTATATGGTAATCATTGTCTTTTTTTGTAAATTAAATG
>JALZVC010000031.1 GCA_023301205.1 Flavobacteriaceae bacterium | reverse complement strand
GATGGAGATCTTGATATCGTTTCTAATAATATGAATGATGAAGCATTCATATATAGAAACAACTATGATAGAATATCGGATGTAAATAATTATTTAAGAATCTCTCTAAATCAAGAAGGGAATAACAGGGACGCATTAAATGCACGAATAGATATCTATAGTCAAGACGCGACTCAGTGTCAATATATCTCAAGTACGAAAGGGTATTTATCCAGCTCAGAAAAAGTAACACATTTTGGTTTGGGTACACATACTAAGGTAGATAGCATAGTAGTTACTTGGCCGGATAATAGTTACGAAAAATTCAATATTGATAAAATTAACCGCCAGATCGAACTAAAAAAAGGAACGGGTAAAAGAATACTCGTTCGCAATCAAAATGTAATATCTCAATCATTTGATGAAGTATTTGTCAACAATAAAATACTACATATGGAAAATAAATACGATGATTTCCGTAAAGACCAATTAAAGCCTAGATACCATAGTACTCTTGGCCCTGCAATAGCAGTATCAGATATTAATGGAGATGGTATTGAAGATTTTTATGTATCAGCAGCTAGCGGTTCTAAGGGTCAATTTTATACACTAATAAAAAACAAAATTAAAAAAATTAGTTCCTTGTCAATAGATAAAGAAATTGAAGAAACCGGTGTACTATTATTTGACGCTGACAATGATGGTGACAATGACATGTACGTTTGCTCTGGAGATATAAACAACGAAGAAGGAAACGACGCTTTATCAGATTATCTAATGATCAATGATGGCGAAGGAAACTTTACTCGTGACAATAAAGCCTTACCTAATATTAAGAGTGTGACGAGCACTGTTACTGGTGCAGATGTAGATAATGATGGAGATATAGATCTATTTGTTGGTAGTAGATACTTGAAAAATGAATATCCGCTCATTGGCAGAAGTGCTTTACTAATAAATACCAATGGGAAATTTGAAGATGCTACTGCAAAATGGAAATTTGATCTCAGTGATATTGGTATGATATCTACATCACTTTGGACGGACATAGATCAAGATGGTGATCAAGACTTAGTTATTGCTGGTGAATGGAGTATTATCAATGTATTTGAAAACACTGGAAATTCGCTACTAAATATAAGTGCAAAACTAGGATTAGAAAAAACGGGAGGTTGGTGGAATAGCATAACAGGAGCTGACTTAGATAAAGATGGAGACATAGATTACATACTGGGAAACCAAGGTAATAATGTAAAATATAAACCAAAGGAAGATGAGCCTTTGAAAATTTATCATGGAAAGTTCGACAAAAATGAGGATGAAGATTTCATAATATCACATTACTATGAGGGTAAAGAATATCCAGTCCATTTCCTTGAAGATCTTGGGAAAGAGTACAGTTTTATCAGCAAAAAATTTAAATCTCACAACAAATTTGCGGTAACTACTACTGAAGAATTAGTTGGAACTGAGCGAATAGCTAGAGGACAAATACTTGCCGCTGATATATTTGAAAGTATAATCCTCTGGAACGATAATGGGAAATTCAGAATACAAAAACTACCAAATGAAGTACAAGCGTCGGTGGTAAATGGGCTTATCGTTGAAGATTTCAATGAAGATGGTCACCTAGACATCCTTTTGCAAGGCAATTTATTCGATTTTCTTCCGCAATATGAAAGGCAAGATGGAATAATGGGATTGTGTCTATTAGGGAATAGTAAAGGTCAATTTAAAGTAGAAAATTATGTGAAATCTGGCTTTGAAGTAAAAGGAGAAAATAGAGGATTAGCGATACTAAACCTTAACGATGAAAAATACATTCTTAATGGTGTCAACAACGACAAGCTTAAAATTTTTAAACTTAAAGGTCAAAATGATTGTGTAACAATAAAATTAAACCCTGACGAATTTGCTTTAGACATAGCATACAAAAATGGAAGCAAAGAAAGAAAAGAAATTTATTATGGTGATTCGTATTTATCGCAATCTTCAAGAAATAAATGTATTGACACTACTAAGATAAGCAGTGTTCGTGCAATTAATTATAATGGCAATCATCGAAACTTGTTTAATTAATAACTAAGTACATGACAAAAAATGAAATATGTCCATATTAGACTGATTTTCATTATTTAACAGCACTCCTGCTAAAAAATTAAGTCCGTATTTAAAAATACTTTTAGCTTTTCTACCGTGTTTTTTGATAGTAATGGGATTTATTTGGTGCAAGTATATTCCAATTTTATAGCACCACACAAAAGCTATCATAACTAACAATACCAGTTTTTCTATTCTTTGGGTATCTTGTAGATGGGTTTTTTCAATATCAAAACCGCTGGACTTCATTGCTTTAAAGCACATTTCAATTTGCCAGCGTTTTTTGTATTCTTCCTTTGCTTTTTCAGGTTTACTAAAAGATATGATGATTAAAAAATCTTGTTTTAAGTTCTTTGGATTAAGTTTACAGCCTGACAAATAACAAAGTTGCCCATTGACTCTAACAATCTTAGAGTAGTTCACAAACTCATTGACTTTAAATCTATTAAACAAATGAGCTGCTTTTATTTCTTTGTTTTTATGTGGTATAAATACCTTGAAATTATTACGAATACGAATGTAATATCTAATCTGGTTTCTGTTTAAAAATGCTAACCAGTCTTTGCCTATAAATTCCCTATCTGCAACAACAGATTCAATGACATCTTTACCAAAAAGATCAATAAATCTATTGATTAAATCAATACGTTCCTCACTATTAGAATTGCCTCTTTTATCAAGCATTGTAAACAATAAGGGAAAGGCAACACTTTTATAAACAATACCGAGCATGAAAATATTAATGTTAGCCTGTCCAAACTTCCAGTTAGTTCTATCAATGCTCAAAATAAGTTTATCTTGAGCAGGAAGCAGGCTAAAAACAAGACGGGCTATAAGGTTAGAGTCCAAACTATAGCTTGCCATAAAACGCTGGATACGTCTCAAGGACGAATCTGAATCGGATTGGGAATCAAAGGCATTAGCAAGTTTCTCAAAAGTAACAGTTTGCACTTTGCATAGCACAATAACAAAATGTGAAATAAGTTTTAACCTTGCTAAATTGATTTTACCTTGTAGATGTGTGTTGAGAATAGAAGTTAATTCACTATTTTTAGTGACAGCATTGGTTTTCTTCATTAGATAAATGAGTCGGATTATTCATCTAATATACTGAAAATCAATGCTTTATTCTAATTATTTAACACTTAATTTATTGACTTTCAGTGAATTATATTTTTTGTCATGTACTAAGAATTAATAATTAAAATTTTATTTAATATAATTGACGAGATTGATTTCAACAATATAAAGTGATAATTATATAGTAGATTTTATTATTTAATACTACGTTACACATATAAAACTGATGCAGAAAACAAAAAAATCAGAAGTTGCAATAGTTGGCTCAATTTTAAAAAGGCTAGAAGGAAAAGATGCTTACCAAATCATTTAATTGTTTTTGTAATATTGATAGATTTTCATCTGTTTCTTATGCTTCAGCCAAAACAATAACTGAAAATATTTAGGCATTTCATCTTTATAAGAACCCGCAATTCCTTTGCGATAAAATTTGTTTGCAGCTATTTTTTTTTTAGATGTATTCTTTGTATTTCCACTGCCATATCGGGAAAATCCTTTTTTTTGAGATTGAAATGTTGGTAGCTTATCTATTTGAGGCTCAGGGAGATCAATAATACTTCTTAAACGTTCCATCTGTGTAATTGGATCATTTATTAAATCTTCATATTTAATCGTAATACTTGCATTATTGCCCCAATCAGTAACATGCCTAGACCAACCACCAGGGAAACTCCCTCCTATTCCTAAAATAACTTCAAAAAGGTTAAGCAGATAACTTTTTTTTAATTTTTTAATTTCCTTTCGATGATGCGCTAAAGACACTGAAGAATCACGTCCATCACGAATTAAATAAATTGATTTTGCAGATTGGTATTCTGCTGGAAGTTGATGTGGCAAAAGATGCGTTTTTACTACAGGAAATGAAGCGAAATCAGGATCTAGTTTTTTCTTTTTTCCTAAATGATAATAACTTGATGGAATACCATAGACTTCAAAAAGAACATTTCTAAAAAAAGTATTTCCAGAACGGGGAAAAGAAGCTAGCCAAATCATATGTAGAAACATTACCCTTAATGGAAGGTATTTATATCACAATATTAATAATAATTAATGATTATACTGATTTAGAGTGCTACATATTATTCTCAAAACACTGAGAATAAAGACTATTATATCATTCTTTTTGATTAGATTACTTATGGTATTGGCAACAAAAAGAATAGGGAAATTTTCAAATAGTATTGAATCACATCCTTTTTTAAACCGGTATAATTATCATTAGGCACTAATACTTTGAGAAAATTTTGAGAGGTTTACTCAGCCAGTAATGATTAATAATTAATAATTCATTATTTTGT
>JALZVC010000030.1 GCA_023301205.1 Flavobacteriaceae bacterium | reverse complement strand
GCCACGCGATATCCTGTGGGGACTAGCCAACGGGTAAGCCACCATTGCGTAAATCTTGATGGCCAGATATCTTTTTCTTGCTTAGGGTCAATGGCGGGAGAAATCATCACCACACCCTTTACATTGTCATTTATCGCAGCAATTCTCGCGACTAACGGTCCGCCATAAGATGCACCTACAACGATCACATTTTTTAGCTGATAATGATTAATTAAATTGCTCATCACCTCCCCTTGTTCCTCAATAGAAACTAAAGCTTTACCAAAATCAGAATATCCATAACCTGGTCTATCAATGGCATATAAGTTTGCCTTGCTTTGAAGTAATGAATCTTTTAAATAGCCATTCCAAGCAGAAAGTGAGCTTGGAGATCCGTGAAAAAATAGGATAGTTGTTTTAGTGTCAGGCCGCACTGCTTGCGCAGATCTAACTTTTAATCCAGCAACAGAATCAAGATAATAATCTATGGTAATTTCACTTTTTTGATTAGCTAATGACTCCTTTAATTCTGTGTCTGTTTGGCGATACTGCAAGAAACTGCAACTACTTAGCAAAAGGAAAAGCAGCACACCAATAACACATTTTAAAAGAAGGTTTATCATTTCACTTGACTAACTCGCAGCGTATTTACCATTCCTTTATCTACGATAGGCATTGCCGCTAGATTAATAAGATAATCGCCTTTTTTTACAAAACCACGCTCGCACGTAATGGCATTTACGTCTTCTACAGTTTCATCTGTACTCACGTGCTTATCATAATAAAAAGCCCTTACACCCCATAACAAGTTAAGTCTAGAAAGAATACGGTGATTGCTAGTAAACACTAAAATATGTGCATCTGGACGCCAAGCAGAAATCTGGAAAGCAGTATAGCCACTATTTGTTAATGTACAAATTGCTTTAGCATCAATCTCGTTTGCCATATGCGCTGCATGATAACAAATAGATTTTGTTATATATCTGTTAGTACGAACAGTAGGTGGTTCTTGTGGCACATTAATCAAGTCACTGTTTTCTACATTTTTACAAATGTTTGCCATTGTTTGGATAACCTGAACTGGATATTTACCTACAGATGTTTCACCAGAAAGCATTACTGCATCTGCGCCATCCATTACAGAGTTTGCCACATCATTCACCTCTGCTCTCGTAGGTGTAAGTGATGTTATCATCGTCTCCATCATCTGTGTGGCAATGATTACTGGTATTCTGGCTCGTTTTGCAGTTAGCACTAATTGCTTCTGTATTAACGGTACTTCTGCAGCTGGCACCTCAACGCCTAGATCTCCACGTGCAACCATAAGACCATCACAATAGGCAACTATTTTATCAATATTTTTTACTGCTTCAGGCTTTTCAATCTTCGCAATAATTGGAATTTTATAGTCACAATTTGCTTCTATTAAAGCTTGTAATTCTTTTAAATCTTCTGCGTGACGCACAAAAGATAATGCAATCCAATCTACTTCTAGCGATATTGCAAATACCGCATCTTCTTTATCTTTTTGCGTTAAAGCTGGCAATGAGATGTTTGTATTAGGAAGATTCACTCCTTTTCTAGAACGTAAAGGACCTCCTTGAATTACCTTTGTCTTAACTTCTTTTTTACCGTCAGTCTTTAAAACTTCAAACATTAACTTCCCATCATCGAGAAGGATTCGCTCTCCTTTTTTCACGTCTCTAGGAAAGTTGTCGTAGTTCATGTAAACTCTCTCTGAGGTACCTTCAAACTCGTCTCCTGTGCAGAAAGAAATAGTATCACCTGGGTTTACAACTACCTCTTCTTTCATCATCCCTACACGCAATTTAGGCCCTTGTAAATCTCCTAAAATGGCTGTACTTGTTCCTAGTTCTTTACCTAGGTCTCTAATGGTTGCTACTGTTTTTGTAACATTATCATAATCTGCATGAGAAAAATTGACTCTAAAAACGTTTACGCCTTCAATAATCATTTGTTTTAATATCTCTCTATCTTGTGTTGCTGGTCCTAGTGTTGCAACAATCTTTGTCTTTTTTGTATGTGGCATTAGTCAAAAATTAAATTATTTATAGACTTCAGTTGTTCTGTATCTATTTGGTAAGCAGAAATTATCTGCTTTATGCTATTAATATCTGCCACAATCTTACGTATTGCGACCGATGGAGCATCTGAAGAAATTTTCAGAAAAAAATCTACTTTCTTATATTCGGGTATTAAGTGGGTTGTAATTATGTCTGAAATATTCTTGTCTCCAAAAAGACTTCCGCTACTTGTTATTCTGGCAGACTTAGACACACATTTATTTGCCACCAAATCATAATCAATATAATGCATCGCATCTTCAAAATCAAACAGCGGAAATGTTATCACTAGACCGTCATTAGAGAATTCCAGATCTTTTCTACTTCGTTTTAATCTTAATCCAGCAAATTGGTTTAACAAAAACGCAACCTTATACGCTTCCTCGCTACAATGAATCGCAACGAGCAAGAAGTCTTCTGTAAAGTCGTCAGTTAAAATTAGTCTTTGGACACCCATATAAAACTATTACAGCATAAAAATAGGCATTACCCAACTATTGATGGGTTAACTCTATATTAAATTTACGTGATTTTTACCAATGATGTAGTCAAGTAGGGGCAGTAAGTCGCGGCGCTATAGAAAGTCAAAGATTATGAAAAGTCTTTGTCAATAGCTTTTTGCAGTTTATAGTAGGCTCTTTTCGCTGCCATTTCTTCTGCTTTCTTTTTTGAGGTGGCTCTCGCCTTGCCCACTACCTTATCATCTAAATGTAGTTTTACAGCAAAATGTTTTAGTTTGTCATTTCCGGTATCTTCATATACGGCAAATTTAAATTGCGACTTGTGCTTCTGGCACCATTCTATAAAGAGACTTTTATAACTAATTACTTTTCCTTCTAGTTTTTCGATATCAACATAAGGCTTAATAACGCGCTTATTGATAAATTTTTCGCAGTATTTATATCCTCTATCTAGAAATATTGCGCCAACTAATGATTCAAAAACATTACCGTGTATGTTACCGCCAAATTGCTTTATTGGGATATTAGTACGCACTTGTTTGATAAGTTCTAGATCACGCCCTAACTCGTTAAGGTGTTCTCTACTCACTACCTTAGACCGCATCTTTGTGAGATAACCTTCGTTACCTCCTGGAACTTTATTGTAAAGATGGGCAGCGATTACTGAACTTAACATAGCATCTCCTAAAAATTCTAACCGTTCATAATTCTGGGCGTGCCCTTCACTTGTTTTTTCGTTAGTAGATCTATGGGTAAATGCCTCTTCATATAAAGAGATGTCTTTGGGTTTAAAGCCAAGTAGTTTGGTAATTACCAAAAAAAAATCCCCATCCTTAGTAGAACGGGGACTGAATATGTTTTTAAAAGGTGCCATCTTTTTTTAGGCATCTAATTTTTTAAACAACACACAAGCATTGTGTCCTCCAAAACCAAAAGTATTACTCATAGCAATATTCACTTCACGTTCTTGCGCTTTATTAAGTGTAAGGTTTAAAGAAGGGTCAATATTTTCATCAACCGTTTTGTGGTTTATCGTTGGGGGTACAAGGTTATACTGCATAGATAATATAGCTGCAATTGCCTCTATAGCTCCGGCAGCACCTAGTAAGTGTCCCGTCATTGATTTTGTAGAGTTTATATTGATGCCATGTGCATGAGCACCAAAAACTTTACTAATTGCTTTTAATTCTGCAACATCTCCTAGAGGTGTTGAGGTTCCGTGTGTGTTAATAGCGTCTACTTGGCTAGCGTCAATACCAGCATCTCGTAAACAATTAAGCATCACGCGTTCTACTCCTATTCCGTCAGGATGAGGAGCTGTCATATGGTAGGCATCACTTGACATTCCGCCACCTATAAGTTCTGCGTAAATTTTAGCGCCACGTGCTTTTGCGTGCTCGTATTCTTCTAGAATTAGGGCTCCAGCACCTTCACCTAAGACAAACCCATCACGGTTAGCGTCAAAAGGTCGAGAAGCAGTTGCTTCATCATCATTTCTAGTTGACAATGCATGCATCGCATTAAAACCACCTACACCAGCTTCGATTACTGCAGCTTCGCTACCACCAGTAACAATAATATCACAGGTTCCTAAACGTATATAGTTAAGTGCATCTATCATTGCGTTAGCAGCTGACGCACACGCTGAGACCGTTGTATAGTTAGGCCCCATAAATCCATGTTTGATAGAAATATTACCTGGGGCAATATCTGCGATCATTTTTGGAATAAAGAAGGGGTTGAAACGTGGTGTTCCGTCCCCTTCTGAAAAATTTGTTACTTCATTTTGAAATGTTTCGATTCCTCCTATACCAGCACCCCAGATTACGCCTACGCGAAATTTATCTACAGTGTCAAGATCTATTCCAGCATCCAGAATAGCTTCATCGCTACTCACTAATGCATACTGGGCAAACTTATCTAGTCTACGAGCCTCTTTACGATCAAAATGTTGTAAAGGATCAAAATTCTTTACCTCACAAGCAAACTGTGTTTTGAACTTTCCAGCATCAAAATGAGTAATAGGTGCGCATCCGCTTTTACCATTTTTAAGTCCATCCCAATATTCTGTGATGTTGTTACCAATGGGTGTTAGGGCACCTAGTCCTGTTACTACAACTCGCTTAAGTTCCATAAAGAATTATCTTATTTGTTCTCTTCGATATATGAAACTGCTTGACCTACGGTTGCAATGTTTTCTGCTTGATCGTCTGGGATTTGAATGTCGAATTCTTTTTCAAATTCCATAATAAGCTCTACCGTATCTAGTGAATCTGCCCCTAGGTCGTTAGTGAAGCTTGCTTCGTTAACAACTTCGTTCTCGTCTACACCTAATTTATCTACGATAATTGCTTTTACTCTTGATGCAATGTCTGACATAATATTTGTTTTTTTTAAATTTAATAAGTGGCAAAAATAAAATATTTTAACTTAAAACACCATTTTATATTTAAAATGTGGTTGTAATTTAAACATTTCTGAGCGAAGTGAAAACCCTATGCCTTACTTTTGTAATTAATTAACCTCTAGAAAACCCAAAACATTATGAAGAAGCGACTGGTGATTTTTGCTTCGGGTAACGGTACCAATACTCAAAACGTAATAAACTACTTTGCGACTTCTCAAAGTGCTGAGGTTGTCTGTGTGCTGTCAAACAAGAAGGATGCCAAAGTGCTAGAACGTGCTAAATCCTCAGATATAAAGGCCTTAGCGTTTAGTAAAGCCGAAATGTTATCGCCCGATGGCCTTATTGATAATCTTAAAAAACTCGCTCCAGACCTTATCATTCTCGCAGGTTTTCTTCTGAAATTTCCTGAAATCATACTTCGAGAATTTCCAAATAAAGTGCTAAATATACATCCAGCATTGCTCCCTAAATATGGTGGAAAAGGAATGTATGGAACACACGTGCATAAAGCCGTTGTAGACAATAAAGAAACAGAAACGGGCATAACTATTCATTATGTGAATGAAAATTATGACGAAGGCGCCATTATTTTTCAAGCACAAACGGCTCTTTTGCCTAGCGATTCACCCGAAGATGTTGCAAAAAAAGTACATCAATTGGAATATGATTGGTTGCCTAAAGTGATTGATGGGTTGATTAGCGAGTAGTTTTTAATGGGAAGTGGGGAGTTGGAAGTAGGGAGCAGGAAGTGAAAAAGTTTTCAGTGACAGTGGGGAGTGGAAGTAGTAGTTTGCAGGAACGAAGTGAAAAATGTTAGTGATTTGTGAGTTTACATTTATTAATTAACAGGTATTGATGGGTAAAGAGAAGAAATTTTATGTAGTCTGGTTTGGTAATCCCGCAGGGATTTATAATAGCTGGAAAAAATGCCAGGTTGCTATAAAAGGGATTTCTGGTGCGCAATACATGAGTTTTGCTTCGCAGAAAGAAGCTAAAATTGCTTTTAATAAAGAATACAAAGACTATAAAGGGAAAGGCCTTGGCAAAAAAAAGAAAACGCTTTCTACCTCAGAAAAAGCAGCTTATGGCGTGCCTAATTTATACTCTATCTCTGTAGATGCAGCGTCTAGTGGTAATCCCGGTATTATGGAATATCGCGGGGTAGATACGCAAACAAAAAGGCAGTTGTTTCATCAAGG
The DNA here is from genome assembly GCA_023301205.1 of Flavobacteriaceae bacterium. GTDB lineage: Bacteria > Bacteroidota > Bacteroidia > Flavobacteriales > Flavobacteriaceae > Patiriisocius. Next base: position 1,926 of record JALZVC010000030.1, on the reverse strand, counting down.
CCCTTTTAAAAAAGGAACTAATAATGTGGGCGAATTTTTAGCCCTTGTCCACGGTCTTGCCTATCTGCAAAAACATAAAAGTGATCGCATTTTATACACAGATTCTCGTATTGCAATGGGCTGGATTAAGAAAAAACGCTGTAACACAAAACTTGCATGGGGACCTAAAAACAAAGACCTTCTAGAATTAGTGAAGCGCGCAGAGGCTTGGTTAAAGACGAACACTTATAAAACGCAAGTAGTTAAATGGGAAACAAAAGCTTGGGGTGAAATCCCAGCAGATTTCGGAAGAAAATAATTTACTAGTTAACACGACAAATCCAAGTCTTTGACAAATGCGGAATTTGCCTCACAACCTCTTTGCGGCTTTGTATTTGTTCTGGAGTTTCACTACTCTCTATATATACATACGTTGCTTGCGTAGCGTTATTAATAAATGTGCGTGCATTGTAGCCTTCTTTGTTTAATCTTTCTTTCCAGCGTGTAGCATTTCTTTTACTTTGAAAAACGTTTGTTACTAAATAATAACCCGATACCTCTCCACTAGATGCAATAGATGGGCTGTTCGCTATCTTATAAAGTTCTCGTTGTAGTTTTTGATCATTGCTAGTATTTTTTATCACGGGGGTCTCCACTTCTGCAACTACTTCTGTTTTTACAACAGTAACTGGAACACTACTAACAGTAGTCTCTGGGGTAATAACAACTGGCGGATTTACCTTTTCTTCAATCGTTTCATCTACTTTTTCGACCACAGCTACACTTTCTGTTTGCGCTTCAAAAACTACAGTTTCTATTTCCGTTTCAAAAGCTAGAAAAAAGGTGTAAAAACGATCTTGCGCTGTGCGCAACTTTATAATTGCATCTGTTGTATTTACTGTGATAGTGCTATCTGGCACATTCATTTTTAATAAATCGAAACCTAATGTATTTTTACTAGCCGGCGTTCTGGTAGTAGGAATATCATAACCAACACTAATGGTGCTATTAAAGAAATTATCAAAAGGTCTTCCTTCTGTCGTTAACGAAATAAAATTTTCTTTTATGTCGCTATAAATGGCCAAGGCATCACCTTTTATTCTGGTATCGCCCTCTAGGGCTGCCATCATAATTTTTGAGGAAGATGTATTCTCATTTTTTGGTTGTAGGTCTTGAAAAACAACTTCTACCTCCTCTTTACTTACTTCTTTAAAGCCAGCGTACGATGTAAAGTATTTAGGAGTTTGTGTATCGTCTTCATACACAACATACAACAGCCAGCCAGCCGCAGCGCCACCTTCTATAAAACCTGTTGTGGCCCTAATATTTGCAACAGTAATAGAAATATCGTCTTTCAATGCAGAGAGTTGCGCTGTTACATCTGCATAACAAGCATAAGGAGATTCTTTAGCAAAAGGTCCTTTTGCCTTACTATCATAAATTACTTGACCAATGACATCTTGATAATCCGTATCATTTACTTTTAACTTAACTTCTTGTACCTGTGGATCACGTTCCCCAAGGTATTTGTACTTAATTCTCCGTTTACCATTACGTTTTGATGAACTTTGTGCAGGATATAATCCTCCCCAATACAGCGCCGCATATTTTATTTTCTGAGTTGTTTGAGGTAGTGTAAATGACGCCCCGCTCGAGCTAAATGTAGACGTATCTTCATCAATATCTACATAGATTAAAGGCACTTCGTCATTTAATACTTTAACCTCATCAAATGCATATTCTGGGTGCTTGCCTAATACAGTATTCCCAATAAGTACAGAATTCCCTTTTACATACATTTTTTGTTGTGCCGTAAATGGGGTGTCTTTTTGTGCAAATAGCGTGAAAGAGGAGAAAATTAAGATAAAAAAATAGCGTAGAAAAGAACTAACATTCATAAGGTTAACAGTTTTTGGGGCGCCACAAAGTTAGGCAATTAATTAAAAC